>JAUMSA010000080.1 GCA_031293105.1 Butyricicoccus sp.
CCATTTCTACAATTACGAGCGGCTCCAGACAAAGACTGGCCTGGCTCCGCTCTCGCTTCGCCAAGCCAGTCTTTAATTCAGTCTATTCTACTCTTGTAGGCCTCTTTTTTGTGCTGTCCGCACAATCTGGGGCGGTTCACACCCTGCGCGTTCTTCTTTTCTTTATGCCTTGTCGGCCGGCTTTTCAGCCTCTGCTGCCTTGGCCGCAGCTGCCTGCTTGGCCTTTTCGGCCTGCGCCTTCATCATGGCATTGAACTTTTCCTTTTCCTCTGCGGTCGGGATGGGTTCAATACAGCTGCGCGGACATGCCTTTGCACACATCTTGCAGTTCTTGCACTTATCGTAATCAATGCGTGCTACGCCGCCCTCGACATGGATGGCATCGAACTTACAGGTGTTTTCGCACTTCTTACAGCCGATGCAGGATACTTCACAGACCTTCATAGCGACCGCACCCTTATCCTTATTGGTGCAGTTGACATGAACCTTCTTAGACTTGGGTACCAGATCAATCAGCTTCTTCGGGCAAACGGCAACACACTTGCCGCAAGCCACACACTTCTCGGAATCAACCAGCGCCTTACCGTCCACAATGTGGATGGCATCAAACGCACATTCCGCCACACACGAGCCCAGGCCCATGCAGCCGAACGCACATTCCTTCGGGCCGGAAGCCACACGCATCGCTGCGTTGCAGTCCTTCAGGCCTTCGTACTTGGCCTTGTCGACCGCCTTGCAGCCGCCGGCACAATGTACATGCGCTACCTTGGGTTCCTCGGAGGAAACCTCCACGCCCATTACCTGGGCAATTTTTTCTGCCGCAGCCGCGCCGCCGACCGGGCAGCCGTTAACCGGCGCCTTGCCTTCGACGATGGCCGCTGCCAGGCCGTCACAGCCCGGATAACCGCAGCCGCCGCAGTTTGCGCCCGGCAGGCATTCACGTACCATCGGGACACGCTCGTCGACTTCCACAGCAAAGACCTTTGCCGCGATGCCGAGCAGAATCGCAAACAGCAAGCCCATGATACTCAGGGCAGCAACTGCATAAATGATGTTCTGAATATCCATTTCACACACTCTCCTTTATACAGCGCTTACCAAATCTTCAGACCGGAGAAGCCCATGAAGGACATCGCCAGCAGAGATGCGGAAACCAGTGCAAGCGGGAAACCTTCAAAGCACTTCGGGCACTTTGCCGTAACCGCCAGACGTTCACGGATGGAGGCAAAGATGACGATTGCAACCGTGTAGCCAACGCCGGCAAACACACCGTAAACAACCGAACCGATGAAGGAGTAGCCGTTGTCGATGTTGGAGATTGCAGCACCCAGAACCGCACAGTTGGTGGTAATCAGGGGCAGGAAGATACCGAGCGCCTGATACAGCGACGGCATTGCCTTTTTCATGAACATTTCCACGAACTGTACCAGGGTTGCGATAACCAGGATAAAGGCGATGGTCTGCATGTAATCCAGACCCAGCGGGGTCAGGATGAAGTACTGCACGCACCACGATACAATGGACGCCAGGGCCATAACGAAGATAACCGCCATGCCCATGCCGATTGCGGTATCGGTCTTCTTGGATACGCCGAAGAACGAGCAGCAGCCCAGGAACTGGACTAAGATGTAGTTATTGACGAGGACAGCCGAGATCGCAAGGAACAGAATATCGGTCAGTTCCATGCTGCCCGGCAAGCCTGCCTGTACAGCAGCAAAGTAATTCATTTACTTGTCCCCCTTCTTATTCATAAAGTGCTGGATGACAGCAAAGATGAAGCCCATCATCAGGAAGCCGCCAGCCGGGAGAATCATCATGGTCACCGGATAGCTGTGCAGGCCCGGAATCATGATACCGAGCTTGTCGGCGCCTACATAGCCGGACAGGATGGTGCCGGCGCCCAGCAGTTCGCGGGTGAAGCCCATCAGGACCAGCGCAAAGGTAAAGCCGATACCCATGCATACGCCGTCGAGCGCAGAGGGCAGCACCTTATTCTTGGAAGCATAGGCTTCCGCACGGCCCAGGATGATACAGTTTACAACGATCAGGGGCAGGAACAGACCCAGGGACGCGGCCAGGCTGGGCACGAAGGCCTGCAAGGACAGGTCGATGATGGTAACGAATCCTGCGATGATGGTGATGAATGCTGCGATACGAACCTTATCCGGGATGAACTTACGCAGCAGCGAAATAACCACGTTCGAGCAGATCAGAACGACGGTTGCCGCTGCGCCCATGCCGATGGCGTTGGACAGCGAGGTCGTGGTTGCCAGCGCCGGACACAGGCCGATGGTCTGCATAAAGACCGGGTTGTCCAGGAGGACGCCGTTTTTTAACTGTTCGGTAAATTTCATTTTGAATCGTTCCCCCTTTTCTTAAGATGCCAGGCTCTGCACATATTTAGCCGCCGTGTTAACCGCCAGGGTTACGGCACGGGACGTAATGGTCGAGCCGGTAATCGGAACGACGCTGCCGCCGTCCTTGGTTACTGCCAGGGAACCGTCTGCCGGCATACCGGCAAACTGAACGATCCAGGTCGGGTCCGACTGGCTCTTTGCGCCCAGGCCCGGGGTCTCCGAGTGGGAGGTAACCTTTGCACCCGCAACCGTGCCATCCGTGTTGATACCGACAACGACGGTCAGCGTGCCGCCGAAACCAGAGGGCAGAACTTCCATACAGTAGCCGACCGTTTCGCCGTCCTTCTGTGCTTCGTAGATGTTCTGAATGGCCGGGGTATTCTTATCCGGAGCCGGAACTTCGGACGGGCTCGCTTCGACAAATTCCGCATCCGGAATGATCTCTGCCATAGCGGCCGCACGGGTGGCCTCGTTATTCTTTGCAATCTGGGGCGCTGTGACCTGGTTGACAAAACCGAGCAGCAGCGCGGTGATAAAGGTGATGAGGAACAACATCAGGGCAAGCATACCCATGGATTCCTTTTTCGCTTCGCTCATGTTACTTGCCCTCCTTCTTTGCTGCATAGCCAAACTTGCGCGGCAGGCACTTCTGGTCGATCATCCAAACGAGTGCGTTCATGATGAGGATCGAGTAGGAAACGCCTTCCGGCAGGCCGCCGAAATAACGGATAAAGACGGTCAGCAGACCACAGCCGATGCCAAAGACGATCTGGCCCTTGGGAGTAACCGGGCTGGTGACATAGTCGGTTGCCATGAAGATGGCGCCGAGCAGCAGACCGCCGGACAGAACCTGGCTGAGCATCCACTGTACACGGCTCATGTCATTGAGCGGGAACAGGAAGGTGACAACCGCAACAGTCAGGATATAAGCGGCCGGGATGTTGATGGTGATAACCTTGCGCCACAGCAGGTAAGCGCCGCCGGCGAGCAGGGCCAGAGCACAGGTTTCACCGATAACGCCGCCGTGCTGGCCAAAGAACAGGTCCATCAGGGTTTCGCTCGGCAGGGATGCGCCGCCCTCAGCCGATGCCTTCATGGAAGCCAGAGGCGTTGCGGTGGAGATGGCGTCGGTCACTTCTACGTTGCCGAACAGCGGGATGTTCTGATGGGGCTGCACCCAAGTGGTCATGAGTGCCGGCCAGGAAGCCATCATGAAGGCACGGGCAGCGAGCGCCGGGTTCATGAAGTTCTTGCCGATGCCGCCAAAGAGCATCTTTACAATGATGATCGCAAACGCGCCGCCGATCATGGGCATCCAGATCGGAGCCGCAACCGGTACGTTAAATGCGACCAGCACACCGGTTACGACCGCCGAAAGGTCGCCAACCGTCGGGGCTTTATGTACGATTTTGCAATACAGCCACTCAAAAAATACACAGGAAATTACGGTTGCCACCGTGATTACCAGGGCGCGCCAGCCAAAGGTGAAAATCGCAACAGCGAGCGCCGGAATCAGCGCCAGAATCACATCCAGCATCAGGCTTCTGGTATCGTCCTCCGCTTTGATGTGGGGCGAGGAGGTGACAACTACTTTACTCAGATCATACATGCGTCCTTACCTCCTTACTTCTTCTCGGCCTCTGCCGCAGCTTCCGCCTTGGCCTTTTCCGCCTCTGCCTTCGCCTTGGCCGCTGCGCGCTGCGCATTGACGTGGAACTTGGTCAGACGGAACCGGGCAACCAGCGGGATGCGGGCCGGGCAGACGTAAGCGCACGAGCCGCATTCGATGCAGTCCATGGCGCCCAGCTCGACACACTTGTCGTATTCGCCGGCATTGCCATAGGCGTTCATCATCATGGGCATCAGGTGCATCGGGCAGGCGTTGATGCACTTGCCGCAGCGGATGCAGTTGGGCTCTTCGACACGCTTGTCCTCTTCGCCGCAGAAAGCCAGGAAGGCGTTGGTGCCCTTGAACACCGGAATTTCCAGCGAGAACTGCGCGACACCCATCATCGGGCCGCCCATGAGCAGCTTGTTCGGGGCTGCCTTAAAGCCGCCGCAAGCGTCGATCAGCTTTTCGACCTGGGTGCCGATGCGGGTCTCCAGGTTCTTCGGATTGGCGATTGCCGAACCGGAAACGGTGACGACACGGCGCACAACCGGCATACCGGTAGTAAAGCGGCGGTAAATCGCGCCCGTGGTGTCCACGTTGAACACCGCACAGCCAGCGTCCGCCGGCAGCTTGCCCGAGGGAACCTCGCGGCCGGTGCAGGCGTTGATGAGCTGCTTTTCTGCGCCCTGCGGGTATTTACACTTCAGCGGATACAGCTTCAGGCGGCTGTCATCCTTGATGAGTTCTTCGATCTTGGGGAACGTATCCGACTTATTCTCCTCAATCGCGATAATCGCGGTCTGGACGCCCATGATGTCGGCCAGCATCTTAAGGCCGCCAACCACTTCTTCCGGGCGTTCCAGAAGCAAACGGTGGTCCGAGGTGATGTACGGTTCACACTCCGCGCCGTTGACGATGATGGTATCGCACTTGCCGATACCGGACTGGATCTTGACATGAGTGGGGAACGTCGCGCCGCCGTGGCCGACCATACCGGCCGAACGGATGCACTCAATGCGCTCCTCGTTGCTCATCGCCGCGAAGTCATACGGATGCACCGACTCATGCAGACGGTCTTCCTTGTCGTTTTCGATGACGATGCTCATGACCTTGCTTCCGTTCGGATGCAGCCGCGGCTCCACCGCGATGACCTTACCGGAAACCGTCGCATGCACAGGCGCGGAAACAAACCCGCCTGCTTCTGCAATCGTCTGGCCCATATCGACGATATCGCCGACCTTGACGATCGGCTTTGCGGGTGCGCCGATGTGCATGGAGACCGGCAGGATCACCTGGTCGGGCGCCGGCATGGCCTCGATGGGCTTGGTGTTTGTTGCGGACTTATACCCGGGGTCGCTGTGCGTACCCGGATGTATGCCGCCACGGAACGTGTACACCATGTAATTCACCTCTCCATTTATTTTGTGTGTACCCAAATAAGCGCGGCAGCCGCCGGAATGCCACGGCAGCGGGCGCCTATCCTTATCATTCATCCGCACCGCCGCGCGGACGTGCGGACGGCAAAGGACACTTTGCCATACCTTAAAT
>JAUMSA010000083.1 GCA_031293105.1 Butyricicoccus sp.
CGGAGATGTATAAAAGAGACAGCCCCAGGGATATCCGGCCATCGATTGACAGAGACTAGGGATGATGGTACACTAAATGTAAAAAAGGAAGGAAAAATGGCTGATATCTTCATTATTGGAGTAATTATACTCGCAGTAATATTATCCGTTTTGTATTTAATCAAACAAGCGCGCAGCGGCAAAGGCTGCTGTGGCGGCTGCGCGGGCTGTTGCAAAGACTGTGCGCGCCGGAAGGAGGAAAAATGAGAGCAATCATCACCGGGGCCTCGGCCGGCATTGGCCGGGATATCGCCCGGTTACTGGCCGCACGCGGCTATGATTTGACCTTGATCGCCCGGCGGGAAGACCGTCTGCGGGCTTTGGCCGCCGAACTGCCGGTATCCTGCCAAATCTTGACGGCCGATCTGTCCAGTGTGCGCGAGTGCCGTCTGGTCTATGAAGCGGCACGCGGGGACGATGTCGAAATTTTGGTGAATAATGCGGGCTTTGGCTTGTTCGGGCCGTTTGCCGAAACCGATTTGGACACCGAACTGCGCATGATTCAGACCAACATCGTCGCCGTGCACGTGCTGACCAAATTGTTTTTGCACGATTTTCGTGAGCGCGGCAGCGGTTATATCTTAAATGTCGCGTCTTCGGCCGGATTTATGGCCGGTCCCCTGATGGCGACCTATTATGCGACCAAGAATTATGTCTTGCGTTTGACCCAGGCCATCCGCGAAGAACTGCGGCAGGAAGGCTGTGGCGTGCAGGTCACAGCCCTGTGCCCCGGCCCGGTGGATACCGAATTCAACCGGGTTGCCGACGTGCGGTTTTCCATCGGCGGGCTGTCCAGTGAAACGGTCGCCCAGTGCGCCGTGAACGGTATGTTCCGCGGCAAGGGCGTGATCGTGCCCGGACTCAGCATCAAATTGGGGCTGGCCATGCGCCGTTTGGCCCCCGAAGCATTGGTCACCCGGGTGGCCTACCATATTCAACACCGAAAAGGATAAAGAGGGTTTGCTATGTCGACATCCAATCATGAACCGCCTACCCGGCGGCCCCGCAAAAAAGTAAAGCGATGGCAGAAAATCCTGTTTTACTGGCGTTTTCCGCTGGTTATCGTACTGATTTTGATGATTTTATCCGCTGTAGTCGTGCAGGTGATTGCCGGTAAGCTGTCGGCCCCGGCGGCCGCAAACGATACCGCCAAGCAACAGGAAGGCGATGCGGCTCCGGCCGAGACCCTCACCTATCAGGATGCAGTGATCGATGCCTTGCAGGCCGAGGAAGCCGAGATTCACGACTTGGTATGCCTGACCAAAGAGGACGGCGGCGTCACCTATGACAATGAAACCGACCGTGTGTTGCTGGTGTTCTGGACCAAGCAGGCCGATGCCTTTGTCAAGGATGAGCAGGTCACGCTGGATGCGGACACCTATGCGTATTCCGATTTGGAGCTGGCGGCCTGGGGCAAGGAAAATTCCGATGCGCTGAAAAACCAGCAGGCGGCGCGCCTGTGCCAGCTGTTTGGCATGCCGGAAGGCAGCGAAGGCAGCACGTTTGTGGTCGCCTGGGTGACGCCCGAGCGCATTTTGCGCGCGGCATATCAGCCGGACGCCCAGATCGGCAAGATGACGCTGGCGTTTGAAGAAAGCGTCGATCAGGACTTCATCAGCTTCTTTGAAGACGAAATCCAGAACAATTACTTTACTAATCCCCGCCCGTGGACCCGTCTGGGATACACGTACGACTGGGGCAAGACCGGCGACGACCACTATGGACTGACCGAGTTCGTCATTCCGAGCGGGGTCAAGGTCACGGTCAAAGATACGTTTACCAACGAAGAAGCCATCACCCGCCTGCGCAAAGGCACCTTAGAGTAAGAAAAAATCCCGCTTTGAACAAAGCGGGATTTTTTTATTTGAGTTTTTTCCACTCGGCGACGGCAAGTTCGTCGCAGCGGTTGTTGTACGGATTTTCCGCGTGGCCCTTGACCCAGTGGAAGGTAACCGTGTGCACATCCAGCAGGCCGAGCAGACGGTCCCAGAGTTCTGGGTTTTTGGCCGGGGTTTTGTCGGCCTTTTTCCAGCCGCGCGCCTTCCAGCCCTTGGCCCAGCCTTTGGTGATGCCGTCGATGACATATTTGGAATCCGAATATAAATCGATCTGGCAGGGCTCTTTGAGCAGTTCCAGCGCCGAAATGACGCCCAAAAGTTCCATTTTGTTGTTGGTCGTCATCGGGTCGCCGCCCGAGATCTCCTTGGTGTGGGCGCCATACTGCAAGATCGCGCCCCAGCCGCCCGGCCCCGGATTGCCCGAGCACGCGCCATCGGTATATATAGTAACTTGTTTCACGTTGTATACTCCTTTTTGGGGTTATGCAGAGTTTCCACAAAGTTGTGCACAGGCTTATGCCCAGCTCGCCCAGACCTCCGGACAATAGCCGACCGTGGCCTGCTTGCCGTTGCGGACAATGGGCGTACGCAGCAGCTTGGGATTGTCCAAAAGATGGTCAAATTTGGCCTCATCACCTTCCAGATAGCGCAGCGTGGCCGCGTCCTTGGCTTTGGGGTCGATCAAGGCATCCACCCCGCCGACCGCCCGGCAGACCGAGGTTAGTTCACCGGCCGACATGCCATAGCGAACCAAGTCAACCGACTGGAATTTGATGCCGCGCTCCTTGAACCAGCGCTCGGCCTTTTTGGTGTCAAAACATTTGCTTTTCCCGAAAATTTGAATATTCATAGACCTGTCTCTTATACACATCT
>JAUMSA010000095.1 GCA_031293105.1 Butyricicoccus sp.
TCTCCACCACTTCGCCTAAGAGGAAAAAGGCGTTCTTATCGGCTACGCGGGTTGCCTGCAGCATGTTGTGCGTAACCATGACAATATGATAATCTTCTTTCAGTTCCAGAACAAGGTCTTCGATCTTGGCGGTCGAAATCGGGTCGAGCGCCGAGGTCGGCTCGTCCATAAGCAGCACATCGGGCGTGGTCGCGAGCGCGCGGGCAATGCACAAACGCTGTTGCTGGCCGCCCGACATGCCCAGGGCGTTTTTGTTCAGACGGTCCTTGACTTCGTCCCAGATGGCGGCCTGCTTGAGGCTGCGCTCGACGATTTCATCGAGCTTGCTGCGCGCCCGGATACCATGAGTGCGCGGGCCGTATGCAATGTTGTCGTAAATGGACATCGGGAAGGGGTTGGGCTTCTGGAACACCATACCCACCCGCTTGCGCAGGTCGTTGACATCGGTTGACTTGGCATAGATGTCCTGGCCGTCCAGGGCGATCTTGCCGGTAATTTTGCAGCCTTCGACCAGGTCGTTCATGCGGTTTAGCGACTTCAAAAGCGTCGATTTGCCGCAACCGGACGGCCCGATAAAGGCGGTGATTTCCTTTTCCGGAATCTTAAGCTGAATATTCTTGAGGGCGTGGAACGAACCATAGTACAGATTCACGTCCTCGATGGTAATTTTATAATTCATAGGTTCCTCCGTACAGCACCGGTTTTAAATTTTGGTCAGGCGCTTGGCCACAAAGCTGCTCAGCGTATTGATCAGCAGCACGATCACCAGCAGCACCACGGCTGTGGCATAGGCTTCGTTGGTGTGGAAACCTTCGCTCGACAGCAGATACATGTGCACGGCCAGCGTGCGGGTGGAGTCAAACAGAAAATCCTTGCCGATTGCCACCTCGGCCACCGTGCCTGCCGTGTACATGAGCGCCGCGGTTTCGCCGACGATACGACCCACCGCCAGAATGATGCCCGCCAGGATGCCGGGCACCGCGCTGGGCAGCACGGCGCGGAACACCGTACGCAGACGGCCAGCGCCCAGGCCAAAGGAGGCCTCGCGGTACATATCCGGCACCGCAAGCAGCGCTTCCTCGGTCGTGCGGATGATGAGCGGCAAAATCATAATCGAAATGGTCAGCGCACCCGAAAGAAGCGACAGGCCCAGCTGCAAGGTGCCTACAAAGAACAGCATACCGAACAGGCCATACACAATCGACGGAATACCGGATAGGGTTTCCGACGTCAGGCGGACGATGCCCACCAGCTTATTGCCGCGGCCGGCATACTCGACCAGATAAATGGCGGTAAACACGCCGAGCGGCACCGCGATCAGGAGCGACAGCGCGGTCATTTCCAGCGTGTTGATGAGCGCCGGGAACAGCGAAACGTTATCCGAATTGTATTCGAGTGCAAACAGCGACGGCTTGAGGTTGGGAATGCCGTTGATTAAAATATAAGCGATTAAAAACAGGAGCGCAGCAAATGTAATACACGCAGCGACGAACACGATGGCTTTTAACACGACGCTCACGGGCTTGATGCGGCGCTTGGGCGTGTTTTTGTTAAGAGCCTGCATATTTGTCCCTCCGCTTTAGAATGGAAAACAGAATGTTGATAATCAAAATGAAAACAAACAGAACCACGCCGGTGGCGATGAGCATTTCCCGGTGCAGACCGGACGCATAGCTCATTTCCATGACGATGTTGCTGGTCAGGGTTCGTACGCCGTCCAAAATCGACGACGGCAGCCGGGGCTGGTTGCCCACAATCATAATAACAGCCATAGTTTCACCGATTGCACGGCCGATGCCCAGGATGACGCCTGCCATGACGCCCGACTTGGCAGCCGGCAGCACGGTGCGGAAGATGGCTTCCTCGTGGGTGGCGCCCAGCGCAACCGAACCCTCATAAAACGGCTTGGGCACCGCGCGCAGCGCCGACTCGGACACGCCGATGATGGTCGGCAAAATCATCAGGCCGAGCAGCAGCGACGCGGCCAAAATAGACTGGCCGCGGCCGCCGATGTTCTCGCGGATGAACGGAACCAGAACGACCAGGCCAAAGAAACCATAGACGACTGACGGGATACCGGCCAGCAGGTCGGTGGCCGACTTGAGCGGCTTATACAGCTTTTGGGGGCAATAGAACGCCAGGAAGATGGCGGTCAGAATGCCGATCGGCACGCCGATGACAATCGCGCCCGCGGTCACATAGATCGAACCCACAATCATCGGCAAGATGCCGAACTGGGGGATATCGGCCGTCGGCTTCCAGACCGTGCCGCCCAGGAAGTTGCCCAGGCCGACCTCCATCATGGCTGGCACACCGCTGGCAAACAGGAACACGCAGATCAGCGCAACCGCGACAATCGAGGTTACGGCCGCCAGGGCAAAGATCACATGCATGATTTTTTCTTTCATATGTCACACCTTTTCAGACAGTCGGAGCGGGACGGGGCAGCTAGGTGCCTCGTCCCGCGCGGGAGTCCGGTTTTCTTACTTGCTCAGTTCCGACCAGTCGGTGATTTCACCCTTGTAAATCTGGCCGATCTGTTCGCTGGTCAGGTCTTCAATCGGGTTCTCGTTGTTGACGATGACCGCGATACCGTCCATCGCAATGACGGTGTTTTTCAGTGCAGCGCTCTCGTCATCCTTGAGTTCACGGGAAGCCATACCGATGTCATAGGTGCCTTCCATCGTGCCGGTCATGCCCGAAGTGGAGTCCGAGGTTTGCAGCTCGATGTCTGCGCCGGCGTTGATAGCCTTATATGCTTCAACCAGCTTTTCCATCAGCGGGGTGACCGAAGAGGAACCGCCGATAACCAGCTTGCCGGTCGAGCCGTCGGTTTCAAAGGCCGCTGCCTGATCGTCGATGGTGATGTAGTCCTCGGAGACGATCTTCTGGCCGTCTGCCGACAGGATGAAGTTGATGAAGTCCTTAGCAACGCCGGTCGGCTCACCCTTGGTGGCGATGTTGAACGGACGAGCTACCTTATAGGTACCATTCTTGACGTTGTCAGCCGTTGCTTCGACGCCGTCTACCTTAACCGCCTTGACCTGATCGTTCAGCGAACCCAGGGAGACGTAACCGATGGAAGCCGGGTCGCCGGCGACCGTGCTCATCATGACTTCGGTGTTGTTGGTGACGATGGCATCTGCGGTGGTCATGTCGGTCTTGTTGCCGTCTGCATCCGCTTCTTCGACGCCCATCAGTTCGATGAACGCGCCGCGGGTGCCCGAACCGTCTTCACGGGATATAACCGAGATCATGCCCAGGTCGCTGCCGCTGCCCGAAGCAGCCGCATCGCTGCCGGACGCAGAATTGTTGTTGCCGCCGCAGGCGGTCATGGCAGTCAGCATCGCTGCTGCCGTCAGCAGCGCAAGCAGTTTTTTTGTTTTCATTTTCAGTTCTCCTTTGATATCCGTTTGTTTTTTACGGCTTTTAGTCTAACGGAGAATTGTAAAGTGCGCGCGCAGCTCTTTGTAAAGAGTATGTAAAACGAAAAAGCTCTCTTTTTTGCACAAAAGAGAGCTTTTATACCTTATTTTTCTTGTGTTTTCTGCGTATTGAGCACTTTGGGAATAAACTGGCTGGCCAGCTTTCCCTTGCCGCGGCTCTTTACGTAAAAGAATCCAATGATGGAAAAAACGACGGCGCCGACGAAATTTACAAGCAAATCCTTCATGGTATCGATCAGTCCGATGTCGATATACCCGCCATATTTTTGGATCCAGTCTTCGCCATTGACTACCAGCGAATCAATATCCACATGGTGAACGATATTCAAATGGTTGGGATCAAACATCACTGAGTTGATCGTGTGCACCACCCAGTCTTTCTGCATATCGGTGCCCATATAAGTATCCATGGTAAACTCAAAAAACTCCCACAAGACGCCAACGGTCATGGAAAAGCAGAAGGCGACAATCGCCAAAAACAGGGGCGATAATTTGATCGAAAAGCGGTCCGACCGGTTGAAGATATCCACCAGCGCAAAACCGATGGCGGCTGTCAAAAAGCCGTTGAGGGTGTGGAGCATGGTGTCCCAATAGGGGATTTTGGTGTAAAATGAATTGACTTCGCCCAAGATTTCGGCGGCAAAGATAAAGCAGTAGATGATGCCTTCGAGCACGGGCGGAAGGTCGATGTTGGTCTTGCGTTCGATGAAGGTCGGCACGCAGAACAACAGCAGGGTCAATACCCCCACAAACATGCCTTCATAGTTGTGCAGGAACCCCTGGCGCACAATGGTGGCCACGACAAAAATAGATAAAAAGCCGCGCACGGTCAAGCGGCGTCTGGTATGGTGATTCACGTGGTTCCTCCTTTGGGCAATGGACAAAAAATCTGCCCCCCAGCGGCGCACGGGCCACCGGAGGGCCTTTCTTTGGCTCTCTTATTCGATGCCTTCGTCTTCCCCTTCGTGACGGGTGTTAAATGCGTAATCCGGGCATTTTTCCACCGCTTCGGGCTCGGTTGCATACGGGCACAGACGGACGCGGCCTTCCGTTTCCGCCAAGGCAACACAGATCTTTGCGCCAACCGCGTCCCGACGGCGGAACGCACACCAGAGTTTCTTCATATGAACTGTCTTCCTTTCATCATCCAATCTGAAAAAAGAGGCGGACTCGGCCCGCCTGCTCCCGCTGGGAGCATCCTCATTGATATTATTTTAACATAACTGCTAGGGATGCACAAGCTGTAAACACATCTTTTTTTCATGCCCTTGCAAGTGGGATAG
>JAUMSA010000135.1 GCA_031293105.1 Butyricicoccus sp.
AAAGACTAGGAAACTCATGTCCTCGTCCTTGCCCTTGTGGTAGGCAAGCGCCGCGGCGCTTGGCTCGTTGATGATACGCTCGACCCGAAAACCCGCCAATTCGCCGGCGGCTTTGGTTGCGCTGCGGCCATTGTCATCAAAGTAGGCAGGCACACTGATGACCGCTTCTTCGACCGGCTGGCCAAGAAAAGCTTCCGCATCTTCCTTCAGACGGCGCAAAATCAGTGACGAAAGCTCAATCGGGGAAAAGACCTGCCCGGCAAGGGTTAATTTTGTATCGGTACCCATAAATCGCTTGAAGCTGGCAGCCGTGCGCTCGGGATGGGAGATCAGACGGTCTTTGGCCGCCCGGCCCACCAAAACACTGCCATCCTCATCGATGCTGACCGCCGAAGGCGTTAACACTTCGCCCAAGGCATTGGGGATGAGCTGACATTGTCCATCTTTCCAGACTGCCGCCAAGCTGTTGGTCGTTCCTAAATCAATTCCGATGATTGGCATAGAATATGCCTCCTTTGCGGGGGATATGTCTTCATTATACCATAGCGATAGCTGGAAATTAAGGCGAAGGCATAGAATTTTTGCATTTACAGGAAGTACTCATTTTCCCGGCGCTTGGCCAGCTTCTGAGAAAAATCCTGAGCAAAGGCCTGATATTGTGGCACATCCATGTTTTTCGCGCCCGTCGGACAGATGCGAATGCAGCGGAAACAAGCCAAACAGGTATTGTCATCGATTCGACTGACATCCTGCGGGTCGATGGCTCCTTGCGGACATTCCCGTGCACACCGGCCGCAGTTCACACATTTTTCGGGATCGGTTAACGGACGGAACGAGCCGCGATGTCCGCCGTCCCGGTACGGACGGTTGCCCGGAACCGCGATGGGCGACAGCGGAGCGTCCGATGCGAGACGGGCGGCTGCCTTCGCGGCAAAGGTGTGGTCTTGCTCCAAATCGGCCGCATTGGGTCGTCCCACCTGAATCTGTCCATAGGTATGCTGCGCGACCAGGGCGGCAGCTGCAAACGGTACAAAGCCGCCGGCCTGCACGAGGTCGGACATTTCCAGCAGGGCATCGTCATAGTCGCGGTTGCCATAGGTCACGGTAATGATACACGGCGTATTTTGTCCGCGCAGTTTGGCCAGTCGCGCAGCAAAGCCCTCATACAGACGGCCGGCATACACCGGTGCACCAAAGACGACCAGGTCCTCCGTGCCGAACGCAGGCGGGAGCGGGGCGTCAAAACGGGTCAGGTCGATCGAATCGGCCTGCGGCAAAATGGCCTGTGCTATGGCTTCGGCGCCAGCCTTGGATGTCTGGGTGGGGGAGAAATAAACAGCAGTGACACGGATGGGTTTCAAAGGTCAGACCTCCTTCAGAAATAGGGATTACAAGATTGGGTGAAAAAGCAGCCGCCCCAAGGCGGCTGCTTTTTGTGTGCGGAGCATGCTCACGAATTATTCTTACTGGGTTCTTGCTCACAATAGGCGCAGCGGTATCGGCCGTTCTCACTCAGGTAGAAGATGTGGTCGATTTCCTCCTCAACCGAGGTGATGCAGCGCGGGTTCTTGCAGCGGATAACATTGACCAGCTTGGGCGGCTTCTCCAGCTTTTTCTTTTCCACAATCACGCCATCGCGGATCACATCAATGGTGATATCCGGGTCAACATAGCCCAGCACATCCAGGTCAAGGTCAATCATGCTTTCGATCTTGATGATGTCCTTGTGGCCATGCTTGTTCGAGCGGGCGTTGCGAATCAGTGCCACACAACAATCCAGCTTATCCAGACCGGCCAGATGATAAATCTGCATGCCGGTACCGGCCTTGATATGGTCGATGACCAAGCCGTTTTGAATGGAGTCAATATTAAGCATGTTCGTCCTCCTTTCCAGCCAGACCGAGCAGCGTCATAATCAGCGCCATGCGGACATATACGCCGTTTTGCGCCTGCTCAAAGTAAGCGGCGCGGGGGTCGTCATCCACGTCCAGGGCGATTTCGTTGACACGGGGCAGCGGATGCAGAACCGCCATATCCGGTTTGGCCAGCGCCATTTTATCGGTCGTCAGGATATACGTGTCTTTTAAGCGGATATAATCCTCTTCGTTGAAGAAGCGTTCGCGCTGCACGCGGGTCATGTAGAGGATATCCAGATGGGGCATTGCGTCTTCCAGGCTGGTAACCTGCTCATAGGAGATGCCGCGCGGCTCGAGCACTTCGGTGATGACATAGTCGGGTACGCGCAGTTCCTCGGGCGAAATGAGCACAAAATGCATGTCCGCGTAACGCGAAAGCGATTTGATGAGCGAATGCACCGTACGGCCGAATTTTAGGTCGCCGCACAGACCAATGGTCAGGCCGGACAGACGGCCTTTGCGGCGGCGAATGGTCATCAGGTCGGTCAGGGTCTGGGTCGGGTGCTGGTGGCCGCCATCACCGGCGTTGATGACAGGGATGCGGGAATACCGGGCCGCCCGCAGGGGAGCGTCTTCCTGGGGATGCCGCATGGCAGCAATATCCGCATAACAC
>JAUMSA010000142.1 GCA_031293105.1 Butyricicoccus sp.
CGTGCGGCGTATTTATTTATATTTTGCATAAACAGAAAATCCCCTCCATCGCATGATGGAGGGGATTTTTCAGTGGTCATACAAGTTTTTGAATAGTCAAAATGTTTTTGCCATCTTTGTATTCATAGGTGACATCGTCCATGAGGCGCTTTACCATGAAAATACCCAAACCGCCGATATCGCGCTCATCCGCAGAAAGTGTAGTATCCGGGTCTGCGTTTTTCAGTGGATCGTACGGTTTGCCGGAATCCAGGAACTCAATCGTGATCTTTGGCGGTGTGCTATGGGTGATCTGGCAACGAATCGTGGCATCGCCTACATCGGGCCGATAGGCATAATGCGCGATATTCACGAAAATTTCTTCCACCGCAATAGCAATTTGATTGCAGATCTTGGAGGCGCAATGCATCTCATCCAATTCAGATTGGACGAACTGCAACACGGTATCAAGTTCTTCGGTCAGTGCGGGTACAGTAATGGTTTTCATAGTTGCTCCTCCTTGGGCTCCTGCATATATTCACGGAATTGCAGGTCAAGCATTGTGATGTCGTCTGCCTGCGGCGCGCCTGCAACGAAAAGATCGACCTTTGACTTGACAAAGGGCAATAACTGATCGGGGGCAAGGCCTTTTGCCTCGGTGGCATTGAGCGCATCTTCCAACCGCTTGTCGCCATATAGCTCAAGTGCGGCATTGGTTGCTTCGGTCACACCATCGGTATACATAAACAAACTATCGCCCGGGGACAGGGTGACTTGGAACTCCTTGTAACGCATCCCCTCCATGCCGGCCAATACAAAGCCAGGGCGCAGTTTGAGCCATTCGAAACGGCCGTCATTCTGCTGAATCAGCGGGGGGTTATGACCGGCATTGGCATAAGTCAGAACACCGGTACACAGGTCCAGAATGCCCATGTAGGCCGTTACAAACAGGCCTTCACCGTTGTTTTCGCAAAGTTGTTCATTGGCCTTGGTGAAGATCTCAGCCGGGGACAGGCTGGATTGTGCCTGGTTGCGGATAATGGTCTTGGCAATGACCATGAACAGCGCAGCCGGGACGCCTTTGCCGGATACGTCGGCAATGACGATCGCCAAATGGGTTTTGTCGATCATAAAGAAATCGTAGAAGTCGCCGCCGACCTCCTTGGCAGGGTCCATGGTGGCGTATACATCAAATTCGTTGCGTTCCGGGAAGGCGGGAAAGATGTTCGGCAGCATATCGCGTTGGATGTTGCTGGCGACGTTGAGTTCGGCTTCGGTCTTGAGGGCACGAGAGGACCAGAGCGCGGTCGAGAAGATCTCGTAATACAGGATAACGAATACCGAACAGATAATCAGATAGAACAGAATGAAGTAAAAGCGCATGTCCGGCACACCGGGCAGAATGCCGAGGGTGTTGGTCAGACGGTTGACAATGGCAAACGCCACATAGCAGTACA
Source organism: Butyricicoccus sp. (assembly GCA_031293105.1). Lineage (GTDB taxonomy): Bacteria > Bacillota > Clostridia > Oscillospirales > Butyricicoccaceae > Butyricicoccus_B. The sequence goes on from JAUMSA010000142.1 coordinate 1,437, forward strand.
CCGGAATGGGCACATAGTTTTTGAGCTGCTGCCCCAATACTTCGATAACCTGTTGCAGGGTATTGCGTACCAAGCGCAAATAGGCGAAATATAAGATCGCAAACCAAAAGACCTTAATGCACAAGAAAATGCCAATTGTTCGTACATTATAGGGATTGGCGGTGTTATCGATCAGGCTCAGTGTTGTGCCGCAGAAGAAGAAGGTGGTCACATTGGCGATCAATGCGCTCATAATGGATGTGAACACCCGGGCCGCCCGTTGGTCGGTGTAGAGCACCAGGGCGGCGACAGGGGCGAGAATTAACGAGCCTAAAAAGTTGATATTATCGTCGGTAATGTTGATGGAATAGCTGGTGATACAAATGAGCAGATGCAAAATGGCAAATCCGACCCAGCCAAAGAAAGTTTGGGATTTTCCCTTGCGACGGGTCAGTGTGCTGTTGGTGAGAAACGCCGCCACCCAGAAGGAAAGGTTGTTCGCCAGCGACCATAAAAAGGTGACAGAAAAATCAACTTGCATCGAGAATTCCTCCTTTCATGGGATGTTTTTTTACTGGAACGCGCCCAGGGTATCCAAACCGGTCAGGTAGGCGGACAGATATTCGTCCGTAATTTCGGGCCAGATAAAGCCTTCCTGCTCGAGTGCACGGATGGAAAAGCTGCTTTCACAGGGGGCTTCCACCATGTGACGGCCGCCGGTGACACGGGTCAGGAAGCCGTCCAGGGCATCGCTGAACGAGGGGTCCTCAGCAGCATGCAGCATGAATTCGTCAAATGCTGTGTCGTCAATGACTTCCACCGGATATCCCAGGGCCGTCAGGCCATCGAGCAGTTTGGTCACCGGCAAATCGTTGCTGTCAAAGATATGGAATACTGTATATTCGGTCGGGCTGCCAGCCATCCGGCAGATGGCACGCGCCACCGCATCCACAGGGGAGAAATTGGTCCAGCTATGCGCCATCGACTGCGGACACCGGCCGGTGCGTACCAGCGATTGCAGCAGCTTGGTAAAGCCGTTGGTGGCGCGGTTCATCTGGAACTCACCATCGGTAATGCGGCCCTGCAAATTGCCGACGCGCATGATCTTGGCGCGCAGACCGTTGGCCGTTTCCAAAAGAATGAGTTTTTCGGCAGAGAATTTGCTTTCCAGATAGGCGTTGGACAAATCCTGATGCACCCACAGCCGCTGTTCGCTGAGCGATACACCGATATCGGCCATGTCGCGGTCGATAAAGCCGCCCACGCTAAGCGTTGAAACATGAACCAATGCCGCATCCTGCTTTTTGCAGAATTCGATCACATGGCGGACGCCTTCCACATTGGTTTCGCGGATGCGGTTGTCCACGCCAAAGTGGCTGACGTCGGCCGCACAGTGGATGACCGTGTCGATCTTGACACCTTCAGGAAGCGAAACAATATCGTCCCGCATCAGGTTACCGTCCACCGCAAACAGGCGCTGGCCGAACGATTCGGCAAAATTGTTCTCAAAATAGTAGAACAGCGAACCCTTTAGGCGTTTTTCCGGGGTCAGATTGTTTTTGGGACGCACCATGCAGTAGATTTTGTTATAGGTGGTCGTGAGAAGTTCATACAGCACATGGATGCCCAGGAAACCGGTAGCACCCGTGACAAGCACAGTGCCCAAGTTGTGCTGGCCCTTGTGGTAATTGCGGTTATGGCAAAGCGCATCGTGCAAAATTGCAGCCTCCTGCGGGGTGCACAGCTGGTTTTCGCTGTCCGCTGCCGGTGTGGATACCTCAACGATGTCGCCCGACTCCCCAGCGCACTGGATGAGTTCGCGGACGGTCGGATGGTCGAATACCTGGCCGTATTCCAGCTCAAAGCCTTCATGCTTGGCCAGCAGGATGATATGGGCTGCCATCAGCGAAGTGCCGCCCAAGTCAAAGAAGCTGTCGGTAATGCCGACCTCGTCGGGCGACATTTTGAGCACCTGGGCAAAAATCTGGCACATCGCACGCTCGCGCGCGTTGCGCGGCGGGATATAGGTGCGTTCGACATGGATTTCATGTGCGGCCAGCGCACGCTTGTCGATCTTGCCATTCGAGGTGTGCGGCAGATCGGCCAGGAAAACGAATAGGTCGGGCACCATATACCGGGTCAGGAAACCAGCGGCATATTGTTTCAGTTCTTCGGGCTCATACGGCTCGGCGGACGAATAGAAGCAGCACAGATGCTCGCGTCCGTCGATTGCGCGCACCAGAACGGCACACTGGCGAATGCCGGGGAAGGATTCCATGCAGTGCTCGACTTCGGTCAGCTCGATGCGCAGGCCGCGCAGCTTGACCTGTTCGTCGTTGCGGCCGCAGTAGACCAGACTGCCGTCCGGCATGGCATAACCGTAGTCGCCGGTCAGATAGACGCGGTCATGAATCGGGCCGTCGTGCAGCTCAATGAAGCGTTCTGCGGTTAAATCCGGGCGGCCCAGGTAGCCGCGGGCGACGCCGTAACCAGCTACCGCAATCTCACCGGTTGCGCCGGGCGGCACAAGCCGATGGTTCGCATCGAGCAGGAAAACCCGGGCGCCGGCAATCGTGGAACCAATGGTAATGCGGTCGGTGATGCGGCCAATGGTGCCGCCGATGGTAATTTCGGTCGGGCCATAGCCGTTGTACAGCCGGGCCGGGGTGGCTTTGCGCAGCGCATCGAGCAGCGGCTGGGTGAATGCTTCCCCGGCAGCCAGCACGATGTCCACCCCGCGCATGGCTTCGTGGAAGGAAGGCTCCTCCAGATAGGCCAGCAGGCGGGACGGCGTGCAGTGCAGGATGTTCGCGCCGTTTTCGGTGATGTAACGGGCCAGTGCATCCGGGTTGTTCATGCCGTCCTCGTCGGCAAAGACAACGGGTACGCCGTTGAGCAGGGTGGAGAACAGCTCAAACATCGAGATATCAAAGCAGATCGAGCCAACGGCGACAATGCCCTTGCCATTGGCACAGATATCGCGGTTAAAATCATTGTTATCCGGCTGCATGAAGTTGACGATGCCGCGGTGTTCGATCATAACGCCCTTGGGGCGGCCGGTCGTGCCCGAGGTGTAGATGATATAGCACAGCCAGTCCTGCTTGACAGCGGGCAGCGGCAGATCGGGCTGCTGGGGCTGCTCAAGCAGCGGGGCCGGGTCGATGACCGGGCAGTCCAGGTTGGGCAGGTCGGCGGCCGTAATCAGCATACTGGCCTTGCTGTCCGAGAGGATAAAGCGGATGCGCTCTTCCGGATAGGAACAGTCAATCGGCACATAGGCCGCGCCAGCCTTGAGAACACCCAGAAGGATCACCGGCAAAGCGGTGGTACGCGGCAGCAGGAAGGCGACATAGGATTGCGGCTGCACACCGGCTGCAATCAGGTTGCGGGCTACCCGGTCGGATGCCTCGTCGAGTTCGCGGAATGTGTAGCTCGGGCCCTTGCCGGACAGCGCACGCTTGTCAGGATGCAGCGCTACCTGGCGGCGGAACATGGTGATGATGGTGTCCTCGGGGTCAATTGGCAGCACCGGCCCGGAAAGCAGGGTCGCCTGGTTGCGCTTGTCCACCTCGGTGAGCAGTTCGAGCGAACCGCTGGGTTCGGTGGGGGATTCCAGTCCCTGATCGAGAATCCGGCCCAGCATGCGCAGAATCTGCTCCACTTCGTAGGGGGTATAGTAACCCTTGCGGTAATCGGCCTGGATATGATAATTGCCGTTGCCGTCCCAGTCCAAAATGTGCAGGGTCAAAAGGTTGGTCATGGCACCGCCCAGATGGGCTGCATGACGCAACGAAAGGCCGTGCTGCGGCAGCGGGAAGCTCTGATACGACAGGGTAAAGTAGGAGAGCGCACCGGCCATGCCCTGGCGGGACATATCGTCCATAATATCGGACAGGCCGTACCGCTTGTGGACAGCTGCCTGACGGCTCTGCGTTTGTACAGCGCGGCACAGGTCGGCAAAGCTGGCTGCGGGGTCTACATGCAGCCGCACCGGAATGGCCAGCGTATACATACCAGCCGCCTCGCGGTCGGCCGCGTCATCGCGGTTCAGACGCGGAATCAGGATGATTACATCCTCGGTATGCAGCACGCGGGATAAGTAAAGCGCATACGCAGCAAAAAAGACACAGTACGGTGTCACCTCAATCTGCTTGGCAAAGTCGCGCAGACGGGCCGAACACTCGGCGCCCATCTCCCGCGACGACCAAACCATCGTCTGGTCCATATGGTCGGGCATCGGATGGGGCAGGCGACCGGGTTCGAATTCCCGCAGATATTCCTGCCAAAAGTCGCGGTCGGCCGACCAGTCGGGGGCAGGGCTGGCCGCCTGTTCGGCCGCACGGGACAGGAAGGAGACAAACGGGGCCGGCTCTTCGCCCGCACACAGTGCCAGAAAGCGGCCATAAACAGCGGCCATGGCATAGCTGTCTGCAACCAGGTGATGCACACGCAGCAAAACCGCGGTTTTGTCCGGAAGCGTGTAGATGACCGCGTTGAACAGGGAACTGTCGTACAGGTCAAAGCAGAAGCGCGACTGCGTATTGAATACATCGGCCAGTTCGTCTTCGCCGGACAGGGGGATAACGCGGCATGCAAACGGGGTATAACCGGCATCATATTGTACCGGCTCATCCTTGGTGCGGGTGACACGGATGCGCAGCGTCTCGGTCGTTTCCACTAGGCGGTTAAGCGCCTGATTGAGTTGGGCTGGCGGGATGGCAGTATCAAATGTGAGCAGCACCGATTCGGTATAAAGCGCCTTATCGGGACAGCTTTCATTTGCCAGCCAGATTTGATACTGGGGACGTGTTAGGGGGATATACTTGGTGTCCATGAATGCTCATTTCTCCAATCTAGGGATAAATTTTGAATATAGGAACGGCTGCCCGAAATACAGACAGCCGTCAGCAAACCACCCGATTTGCGGGCAGTCACGCAGTTTCGATTGTCAGGATATCAGAAAAACCGGTCATATCAAAAACTTCCATAATCTCCTCGGACACATGACGCAGCACCATGGTCTGTCCGCCAGCGGCGACAGCCTTCTGGCCGGTCAGCAAAGAACGCAGCCCGGCACTGCTGACATAGGCAAGTTCGGAAAAATCCAAAATAATATTTTTGCCGGTTTTAATTTCCTCAAGCAGGGACTGCTGAAAATCCGGCGCAGTGGTCGTATCCAGACGGCCGTTCAAATTTAAAACAATCTGTTCGTTTTCCATGGCTTTTCTGATGTTCATAGTTGTAATGCTCTCCTTTATCATGGTTATCAGAGTTGGAATCCGCCCTCAGCTACCGTGTATAGGCCGACAAAGCCTGCTGAATGGCAAGATAATTTTGTTTACTAACGGGAATGGTGCTCCCGTTTTCCAGCGTAATCTGGTAACGGCAAAGGCTGGTCACATAATGCAGGTTCACCAAATAACTCCGGTGGCAGCGCAAAAAGGCGCGGCCGGTCAACTGCTTTTTCAAGGCGGAAAGCGAGGAGCGCCCGCAGAAGGTCTGCCCGTCTACGGTATGAATATGCAGCTCGTGATCGAAAATTTCGGCAAACAAAATCTTGTCGGCCGGAAGCTGTTGAGTTTCGCCGTGACAGCGCAGTGTGACAAAATCCAAACCCGAATCGGGTCCAGAGGAGCCATCTGACCGTGCAAACCGGTCGGTATCGGCCGATTTACAGCAAGGGGGATGCGTGCAATGGAGCATGCCCGGAAGATCCATGTGCAGTACCTCCTTTGTCATTACATAGATAAAATCATAATACCGAATTAAGGACAACAAAAGGACAACAGCCCCGTTGTCGTTTCAAAGCCGTTCCAGCTTTCCAATGGTAAATTCTGCCCAGCTATATCCGGGCAGATAATCGTGCCGGTAGCTGCTGATCGCTTGCGGGTCGCCGTCCAGCAAACGGTAGCTGTCGCAGTCAAGCATGCTCGTGTCAATCGCAATGCGGTTGTGCGACTTGATCAGCAACGATTCGATGCCTGCTTTGGAGAGCGTTTGACGCAGGTCATGTACGATCGTTTGAAAATAATTTTTGCGAGCAGTGCTGTATACCCCATCTTCCCACAGTAGATTGCACGCTTCGCGGGTGGTCAGCCCGGCGCCGCGGCGGTCGATGAGGCAGGCGAGCAGCTCTTTGGATTTGGCGCGCTTAAAAACAAGCGGTTGGCCATCCACCAGCAGTTCAAAGCCGCCAAACATCTTGGCTTCAATGACCGGGGCGAGCGGCTTTTCCCCGAAAAGGAAGGTCAGTTCCCGGCGGATATCCTCCATGCTCACCGGTTTGAGCAGATACCCGTTGGCGTGGATGGAAAAAGCCGAAAGAGCGTATTCGGGCGAACCGGTGACAAAGATGATGGGCAGCGTGGGCTGGATTTCCCGCAGCTGTTTGGCCAGGGTCAGTCCGCTGATGGTTTGTGTCTGGATTTCCAGAAAGGCCACATCGAATGGGTGGCTGCGTGCCTGCTCCAGCACCTGGGCGGATGAAGTCAAGACGGTGCAAACGCAACCCGGCGCGACCTTTTCCAACACGCAGCGGAGCTCATCCAGACAGCGCTGCTCCTCATCAACGAGCAGGAAATTCATACACATAACTCCTTTTTTATATGCGGCCCATCGCTTGAAGGGGGAAGCTGTTTCCGCAAAATACCAGCCGATTCCGGCAGGAAAATTACTGTTCACGACAGAATTGTCCATTTTTCTTGCGCTTGTCATAAGATAGATTTCAGGATAAAAAGAACAAAGACACAAACGACAGGATTTGATCAAGCGTGAAAAAAGAAATACGAATTGCCGTGTGTATGGATGAGCAGGCCGCAGACCAGATAAACCGGTTGCTGCATACCTGGGCGGAAGAGATCTGCGTTTGTATCGAAGTCGAGCCCCTTGCGTTTGCTTCCTTGCTGGAAACGATGGATGCGTATGCTCTTATTTTTGCAGACGGCAACGGGCTTACCTCAGACGAACTGGCTGTCTTGCAGCGGCTGCGGGAGAAAAACCACGCATCTGGCCTGATTCTGCTCGCCGATGATGACCGCGCCGCAATTGACGTCTATCCGTGCCATCCCAATGCGCTGGTGCCCAAACCGGTGACCTATCACGGGTTGGATGCTGCGATGGAGCGCTGTTTTCTCTATTGGCGGCGCGGGTTAAACTGGCTGGATTTGCCGCTGCAGCATAAACGGGTGCGTATTCCGCTCTATCAGCTTTACTACGCCGAAGCGGCTGGACGGAATACCATCCTGTATCGTGCGGGCGGGGAACTGCAAGTAAACTGTTCGCTGTCCGCTCTGGAAGATCAGCTGCCGCATCCGCCGTTTCTGCGCTGCCAGAAGAGTTTTCTCGTGCATCTGGGAGCCATTGAGCGGCTGACAGGCGGCGAACTGATTATGTGCAACAACCGGGTGGTGCCCGTCGCCCGTGCCCGCATCCGGCAAGTCCAGGAAGAACTGGCCGATTATCGGAGCAAGCGCGCAAAGGAGGAAGCAAAGTGAGAATTTCGGTTGCCGTTTGCGATGATTTGGAAGAAGAACGCCTGCAAATCGTCCGGGCGCTGCAAAATTACGAGCGCCGCCATGCGTTAGAGTTCCATCTGGAAACCTTTCGCAACGGCGAAGCGCTCGTCCATGCCATGCAGCCCGGCCGATGGGACATTGTGATGCTGGACATCTATATGCCCGGCATGGACGGAATTCAAACCGCGCGTCTGCTGCGTGAGCAGGATCGGGAGTGCATCCTCATCTTTGTCACCACCAGTTTGGAGCATGGCATGGTCAGCTATGAACTGCAAGCCTCCGACTATCTGGTCAAACCGATCGCACAAAAGGATGTAGATGCCGCTCTTGATTGGTGCCTGCGGGAGAAGAAAGAGCGATTCCGTTCGATCACCGTGCGTTCCGAGTGGGACGAAACCGAGATCTTGCTGCGCAACATCCAGTATATTGAGATCAAACGGCATACGGCTTATATCCACACGACCGAGCGGGTCATCCAGACCTCCCGCGGGATGAACGCCCTGGAAGCCGAGATCAACAACCCGGACTTTCTGCGGTGCCACCGCAGTTTTCTGGTCAATATGCGATACATCCGGCGCCTTGACAAGCGGGATTTCGTGATGGAAAACGGCGATTTGGTGCCCATCGGCTCGTCCGATGCCGCCGCGACCCGCCAAAAATTTATGGACTGGATTTTCTTGCAGTCCTGGAAATCCGGCGACCCGGTCGATATTTTTTAACCGCACGATTGCGGCCCGCTGCGGCGGGCCGCTTTTTTATCAGGGTGAATTATACTATCAAGTGCAACACTTTAGGAAAA
>JAUMSA010000017.1 GCA_031293105.1 Butyricicoccus sp.
ATTCAGGCAGACGGGTAGAAACCGTCAATAAATATACGGAGGTATGGCACATGAATCTATTTGAAACAGTCAAGGCGGCTGTCACAGTACGGCAGGCCGCCGAACACTACGGGCTGAAAGCGGAACGTGGCGGCATGGTGCGCTGCCCGTTTCATGATGACCGGCATCCTAGCATGAAGCTGAACGAGAGCTATTTCTACTGCTTCGGCTGCGGAGCCACCGGTGATGTGATCGACTTCGTGGCAAGTCTGTTTGGCCTTGGCAGCTACGAGGCCGCACAAAAGCTGGCTTACGACTTCGGCATCGACCCGGACAAGCCGCCCGCTGCGGCGGCGCTATCAAAACCGAAATACCCGCTGGCAAGGGCGTTCCGACAAGAGGAGCTGTACTGTCAGCGGGTATTGTGCGATTATCTGCACCTTCTGGAGAGCTGGAAGGTGCAGTATGCACCAAAAGCACCGGAAGAAGTCTTAGACGATCACTTTGTGGAGGCTTGCCAGATGCTTGACCGTATCGAGTATCTGGCGGATATTCTGGCCTTTGCAGAGCTGGAAATCCGTGTAAAAACGGTGGATATGCTCCATCGGGACGGCACGATTGAGAAACTGGAAGAACGCTTGGAGCGGCTGAAAAAGGAGGCGAGAACCCATGAAGAACAGGAAATTTGCTGATGGCCCCGTCTGGTTTGACGGCACCAATATCAACGAGGCATTGTTCTGTGATGAGTTTCTGAGCCGCCACAAAATCATCTTTGCCAATGGCGCTTTCTTCACACCGAACGGTAGAGTGACGGATGTTCTTCCTCTGCGTGGGGAGATTTACGAGGAATTGAAGTGCTGTGCTGTGAACAACATCCCCCGGAAGATCACCAACATTCTGGAGGTATTGAAGCTGGCGGCCCATGTGGAAGATTTCCCGCCGGAGGCAGACCGCATCCATCTGACAAACGGCACCTTGAAGCTGGATGGTACGTTCACCGAAGGCAGGCCGGAAATTGTGCGAAGCCGGTTGCCGGTGGCGTATCTTCCAGACACACCAAAACCTGATTGCTGGCTGGCGTTTCTGGACGGCTTGCTCTACCCGGAGGACATCCCCACCTTACAGGAGTTTATCGGCTACTGTCTGATTCCCAGCAACAAAGGCCAGCGGATGATGGTGATTAAGGGAGAGGGCGGCGAGGGCAAGTCCCAGATTGGCGCTGTGCTGTCTGTTCTGTTCGGCTCCAACATGAAAGACGGCAGTATTGGGAAAATCTCCGAAAACCGCTTTGCCAGAGCCGATTTGGAGCATATCCTCCTGTGTGTGGATGACGATATGCGCATGGAGGCTTTGCGGCAGACCAACTATGTGAAATCCATCGTTACCGCCCAAGGCAAGATGGATTTGGAGCGCAAGGGCAAGCAGAGCTATCAGGGGTGGATGACCGCCCGGCTGCTGGCTTTCTCCAACGGCGATTTGCAGGCTCTTTTTGACCGCAGTGATGGCTTTTATCGCCGTCAGCTTATTCTCACCACCAAGGCGAAGCCAGCGGACAGAAAAGACGATCCAGACCTTGCGGAGAAGATGAAAGCCGAGGTGGAGGGTATTTTCCTCTGGGCTTTTGAGGGCCTACGACGGCTGGTGTCCAATAACTTCAAATTCACAGAAAGCCAACGCACTAAGGAAAATCGGGAGGCTGTGAAGCGGGATAACAACAATGTGTATGATTTTCTGAAATCCGAGGGTTATATCCGTCTGAAAGCGGACAGCAGCATCAGCTCCAAGGAGCTGTATGAGATTTACGGGATGTGGTGCGAGGAAAACAGTCTGACTGCCTTGAAACGGCGCAGCTTCAGCGATGCGGTCATAGCCAGCCAGAGCAAGTATCATCTGGAATACTGCAACAAGATCACCAACGCTGCCGGACGGCGGGTGTGGGGCTTCTACGGGATTGAAGCGGTTGCCAGACCCAATATAAACGGGTTTTTTGAAGTTTCGGAACGTACGTACGTACCGGAGGAATGGCGAGACTAACCCAAGCTCCAAATAGGGGACCCCGGCGAAACCCAGCATAGCGGTTTCGCTGGGGAGAGGACGAGCAGCGAAATGAGTGAGCTCTCGCCGCAAGGTGGGAGCGAGGGATATGGAGCTTGTGAGGACGAGTACGTATGTACGCAGCGATTTACCCGAAAACACCAATAGTATGATTTTCTCGTGCTGCCTGTCCCCTATTTGGGAGGTTAAGAATCAGGTCAAATGAAAACAGGAAACTATTTGACCCGGTGCAGAAATCTGTTCACGGAAATGTGCTTCTCTGAACCGTGAAGCAGATTTCCGAAATCATGGGGAAATGCACGATTGGAACCAAAGTCACACGAAAAAGGAAAGTCGGTAGGTGTCGCTTATGGGCAGGACATCATATCGGCCAACGAAAACGCAATTTATGAAAACCAAATATTTCACGATACAGCGAAGCTGATACGCCAGAGAGCGTACCGGCTTCGCTGTTTTGTTATCTCAGAAATGGAGGATTTGAATATGAGTGTACGCAACGAAATCAAGGCACAGATCATTCGTGCCGGTTATACCATGCAGGAGGCCGTTGACCTTCTGCATGAAGAATATGACTGGTCGGACAGTGTTTCCAACCTGTCCGCCAAGCTGCAACGAGAGAGCATCCGCTATAAAGAGGTCAAGGAGCTGGCCGATGTGCTGGGCTATGACCTTGTCTGGGTAAAGAGGAGGGACGAACGATGATGAAACCGCAGCACGCTATTTTACGCTTTGCAAAGTATAAAGGCCCGGAGATTGCCAATATCGAAGCCCACAACGAGCGCACGAAGGATAAGTACGCCAGCAACCCGGACATTGACCCAAGCCGCAGCCACCTCAATTTCCATCTGATTGAGCCGGAACGCAGATACCGGGCGGAGGCAGAGCGGCAGATCAAGGAGGCCGGATGCCGCACTCGCTCTGACAGCGTGCGGCTGGTGGAGGCGCTGGTGACCGCCTCACCGGAGTTCTTCCAAGGCAAGAAAAAGGCTGAAATCAAAGCCTTTTTCCAGGAAGCGGTCACCTTTATCCAGCAGCATCAAGACCCCAAGACCATTGTTTCCGCAGCGGTGCATTTGGACGAGAAAACGCCCCATATGCACCTTTCTTTTGTCCCGCTGACCGAGGATGGGCGGCTCTGTGCCAAGGAAATCCTTGGGAACAGGAAAAAGATGACCTGGTGGCAGGACAAGTTCTGGGAACACATGGTACAGAAATACCCCGATCTGGAGCGTGGGGAGAGTGCCAGCAAAACCGGGCGTGACCACATCCCGCCGAGGGTATTTAAGGAGATGACCCGGCTGAGTAAGCAGAAAGCCAAAATCGAGGAAGTTTTGGCTGGCGTCAACGCTTTCAATGCCAAAAGCAAGGCGGCGGAGATTGGAAAACTGCTGGATCAGTATATCCCGGCGGTGGAACAGATGCACACCACCTTGAAGAAGTATCAGGTGGCATTCACGAAAACCACCAAAGAAAACAAGAAGCTAAAAACTGAGAACGCACAGTTAGAGGAATCACTGGATAAAGCCAATCAGAAAAGCACCTTGAAGCAGCTTGCCGATGCGAAGTTGCGGCGGGACTATGAGGACGCCGTGGCGGTGCTGGAGCGGATTCCGAAGGAAGTGCTGGATGTGTATGTCCGTGGCAATCACGGGAGGAAGGAGCGGCCTATTGAACAAAGTTTATGATAATCCGAAGTATAATGCGGCATTTGACCGCTGTATTGATGTAATGGCGAAATTGATGCTGAAATACGGCAGTCAGGTTTTGGAGAAGCGGGAGAGCATCCCTCCCCTTTCTCCAGATGGACAGCCTGACAAGAAAGAAGCCGGTATTTTAGATCAAGCTGCTTAAAAATAGAATTTACACGTTGCGTAATTATTGAGCATGTGCTATAATAGTTACGCAACGTGTTTCTTTGTTTATGGAGATGATGTGATGGACTGCAAAACCAAAATCAAAGAATTGCGGGAATTGACCGGAATGAACCGCAAGGAATTTTGTAAATATTTTAATATCCCCTATCGGACGGTGACGGAATGGGAATTGGACAATCGTCATGCGCCGGAATATGTGCTGCGGCTGCTGGAGTATTACATTCACAAAGAGGGATTGGTAAAGCCACCGGCAGATACAGAAAACGCCGGAGAAAGGAGTTCCCGCTATGAAAAGAAGGACTAAATGCTACATCTATACAAGAGTATCTACGGCTATTCAGGTGGACGGATACAGTCTGGATGCCCAGAAGGACAAGCTGCGTAAGTATGCGGAATATGAGGATATGATCATAGCGGCTGAGTATTCTGACGAGGGATTTTCTGGAAAAAATATACAGGGTCGCTTGGAATTCCAGCGAATGTTGAATGACATTCAGGAAGGCAAAGACGGAGTATCCTATGTGCTTGTCTTTAAGCTGTCCCGCTTCGGCCGTAACGCTGCTGATGTCCTCAATTCCTTGCAGCTTATGCAGGACTTCGGTGTAAATCTGATTTGTGTGGAGGACGGTATTGATTCCTCTAAAGATTCTGGCAAGCTGATGATTTCGATTCTCTCCGCTGTTGCGGAAATTGAGCGTGAGAACATCCGCACACAGACTATGGCTGGCCGGGAGCAGAAAGCCCGTGAGGGAAAGTGGAACGGCGGCTTTGCTCCTTATGGCTATCGACTTGAAAACGGTAATCTGGTGATTGCGGAGGACGAGGTAGAGGTTATCAGAATCATCTATGACCGCTATATCCACACCAACGAGGGGCTGTCTGCTGTGGCAAATTACTTGAATAACCATGGTTACACAAAGAAGCTCCGTCAAAATGGCACGATTCCTGGCTTTTCCTCCAACTTTGTAAAGGATGTTCTGGACAATCCGGTTTATATGGGGAAGATTGCTTATGGAAGACGCAGAACAGAAAAGAAGCTGGGTACAAGAAATGAATTTCATGTCGTGGAACAAGAAGAATTTCCAGTTTATGAGGGACAGCATGAAGCAATCATTTCAGAGGAAGATTGGAATTTAGCTCAAGAAAAACGGAAAATCAACGCTTTCAAGCGGGAAAAGGTGCATGACCTGGAACATGCACACGTCCTGTCCGGTATTCTCAAATGCCCTTGCTGCGGCAAGAGCCTTTATGGGAACATCGCTAAGGCGCACAGCAAGGACAAGAAAACCCGCTATTACTACTACTGTAAAAACACGGTAGGTGCCACCGGACACAAATGCACATTCCGTGTGAACATTGAACAACAGGAAATGAATCGCATGGTGGCGGCCATCATATCCGCTATGGTGAACGATCCGCAGTTTTCCAGGGCAATTAAAGAGAAAATCGGCACGTCTGTTGACACGGAGGATTTGGAGAAGCAGCTTGCCGCATTGCAGGCACAGCTCCGGCAGACCTTGGGCATTAAGACAAGGCTGGAGCGGCAGATGGATACGATGGATATTAACGATCCGCACTTTGACCGAAAGATTCTGGATTTGCAGAGGCGATATGATGAACAGTATGGTAGAATAGAGGAAATCGAGGCACAGATAGGGGAAGTAAAGAGCCAGATTCAGAGCATCCGGCAGGAGAAAATCTCCGGTGATAATATCTACCAGCTTCTCCTGATGTTTGATGAGGTGTATGGAGCCGCTACGGAATTTGAGCAGAAAGAGTTTATGCGGGCGTTCATTGAGCGTATCGACCTGTACCCGGAAAAACAGGAGGACGGCAACTGGATCAGGAACATTGTGTTTAATTTTCCGGTGCCAGTGAATGGGCAGGAAGTGAAAGAATTGCCCTTGGAAACTGGAACAACTCTTGAACCAGTTGATTTTGATGGAATCAAATTGATGAGGCGTCCAAAACAGAGATCAACGGAGGTATCTGATGGGAAGGAAGCCGGTTTCGGCTATAGCAAAGCAGCCAAATATCAGAAAATTCGACGCATACAGGCAGCACAAGCGCGGTCAAGTATGTCTGGCCACGATGATTATACCGTAATTGATCTTGAAACGAGTGGGTTAGATCCTACCTGCGACAGTATCGTGGAGATGGGCGCAATTCGGGTTCGTGGTGGGATGTGTACAGAGAAGTTGTCGCTGTTGATTCGACAGGCCAAGCCGCTTCCGGACAGAATAAAACAATTGACAAGTATAACAGATGAAATGTTGGCAAAAGGACTACCATTGGATAAAGGCTTGCAAACATTTTTGGACTTCATAGGGGATGATACCTTAATAGGATATAACT
>JAUMSA010000159.1 GCA_031293105.1 Butyricicoccus sp.
CTGGAAAGGATATGCTATGCAGATCAGTATGAAATGCTCTGTTGCGGTTCATTGTTTGCTCTTCATTTATGAAGCCAAGGGAATTGCCAAGGTCACCAGCAACCTTCTGGCAGAAAGTACCGGATGCAATCCGGTTGTCATCCGCAATATCCTGAGCGCTTTAAAAAAGGCCGGTCTCATCACTGTTCCACGGGGACCCGGCGGGGCAGAACTCCGCATGGACCCGTCTCAAATCACCCTCTATCAAATTTATACTGCGCTGGAACCGGATGGACTGGCCTCTCTCATCGGGATTCATGCCTGTCAGAATCGTCCCTGTCCGGTGGCGCAAAACATCCGCCAAGTCTTGCAAACCCCTTACCGTAAAATCGAAGACTCCATCCAGAAAACCATGGAACAAATTACTTTACAATCTATGATTGACGAATTTGAGAACTTGGCACAACCCACCGGCCAGGAGAAACTCAGACCAGAGGAAAAAATCCAAACCTCCGGGCCGTGAACCGCTTGCCTTTCTCGGTCAGCACGCCGCGATTGAGTGATTTTCCAAACTCCGCGCGATTGTTTCAAACAAATAGCCCTTCCTCTTGGCTGCCACTTGTTTTATTCTGATGTTTCCAGCAGTTCACGGGTATAGATGCTGGTGGCGACATAGCGCACTGGCTTTTTCGGTGGACGATCATGCGCCAGTAGGGCGTACAGCACCAAAATTGCTTCATAAGCTTGGGCGGCAAAGTCCTGTTCGATAACAAAGTCAATATCGCCATTTTTGAGATATCGTGTCGCCATGGGCGTGAGGTCATTGACGATCACGTGAATCTTATAACGAGGGTGGGCCTTGCGTATGGCATCCATGCAGGCAGGCACATGTTCGGTGCCCATATAAATGCCGCGTAGACGGGAATCGGCTTGCAGGGCGTCCCACACCGCCTGATAAGTCAGATCATAACGCTCAAAGCACTCCCGCAGGGTCAGCCGTTCCCCGGCAATCCCCAGCTCTTCCAGATGGCGGCAGAAACTTTCCACCCGGCTGCGGTGGGAGCGAAACTCCAGGTTACCGGTCACGGCCAGCACTGTATCCTGTGGACCCAGCAACCCAGCCAGCAATCCGGCCGCGACCCGGCCACTTTTGGCCAGGTCTTGCCCAACATGGCATACCCGGCGGCTGGACGGCAGATCGGAATTATACGTTACCACTGGTATGCCGTGCGCGGCCAGTTCATCGATTTTTCCACGCAGCAACGCGGTATCCGCCGCGTTGAGAAGCAGACCGCCCACCCCGGCCTCGAGCAAGTGGTCGATACGCTGCAAATACTCGATTTCCGACCGACTGCCCATGGTTTCCACGGTCAGTTTCAGTTCGCCCGGCCGCAGATAGCGCTCGGCCCGGCGGATACCGCGGGCAGTCTGCTCACGGAAATAGGCGTTTTCCCACTGGGCCATCAGAAAGCCGATGTGCGTCGCCTGGGTGCCTGTCTGTCCGCGAGCAGATGGATGGACATAACCGGTCTGCTGCACAGCGCGCAGCACCCGCTGGCGCACCTCGGGCTTGACATAGGGCCGGTCGTTGAGCACCCGGTCGACCGTGCCGCGCGATACGCCGCACATACGCGCCAGAGAACGGATGGTTGGTTTCATAGAGCACCTCATTTTGTAGGATGGTTTCAGTATATCAGCCCGCGCCGCCGTTGTCACACAAAAGGGCACAGAGCACAGAAAAAATGTGGATGGCGGCCCATCGCATGCCGTGCACATTCCATAAAAATCAAGTGATGTAAAACAGCATTTTCCTGAAATCGCCGCAGATTTGTTGACTTTTCCGCCGTTTGGAAATACAATAAGCCACGGTTAAAAAATCTACGAAAAAGTTCCGGAAAGCATCGAAATTCCGGCATTTTAGGAGGAATTGTTGTGAAGAAGCTAAGAGTCGGTATCGCAGGTCTGGGACGCCTGGGCAAGGTGCACGCGAACAATCTGGCCAACAAAATATCTGGTGCTGAGCTGGTGGCGGCCTGCTCGATCGTACCAGCCGAATTGGAGTATGCCCAGAAAGAGCTGGGCGTGCCTCAGGTGTACACCGATTTCAACGAGATGATCGCAAACCCGGACCTCGATGCAGTGGCTATTGTGACTACCTCGTCCGAGCACTGCTGGCAGATCGCCGCTGCGCTGGATGCCGGCAAGCATGTCTTTTCTGACAAGCCGCTGGGGGTTACGCTCGAAGAATGCAAGCTGGCCGAGCAGGCGGTCGAGCGGCATCCCGACCGGACCTTTGTGCTGGGCTTTATGCGCCGTTTCGATCCCTCATATGCCTATGCCAAGCAAAAGATCGACGCAGGGGCTATCGGCATCCCCTATCTGGTCAAAGCGACCGGCATCGATCCGGAAGCCTTGGTTGAGGGGTCGATCCGCTTTGCGCACACGTCGGGTGGTATTTTCATTGATATGGCCATCCATGACATTGACCTAATGCGTTGGTTCCTGGGCGCGGAAGCCACCGAAGTATATGCCCTGGGTGCAACCTTCAAGCATCCAGAATTTAAGGAAGCGGGCGACGACGAAACCGGTATGGCGACCTATCGTTTTTCAAATGGCTCCATCGGTACCATCCATGTCGGCCGCACCGCTCCCCACGGGTACCACATTGAAACCGAAATCGTGGGTACTGAAGGCTCGATTCGGGTCAGCCCGGTACCGGCCAAGAATCTGGCGGTGCTGTATAATGCCAACGGGGTCGTGACCGAGTGTGTGGAGAACTTCGGAGAACGATTTTCAGACGCCTATCGCCTGGAGATGGAGGAATTTATCGACTGTGCGCGGACCGGCCGCAAGCCTCGCGTAAGTGTATACGCTGTCTCTTAT
>JAUMSA010000170.1 GCA_031293105.1 Butyricicoccus sp.
AATTAGGGAGGGATCCTCTTGGAAATCAAAACCGTAACAGTCATTGGTGCGAACGGTACCATGGGCTGCAACATCTCGGGTATCTTCGCGTCCTTTGGCAACGCGAAAGTTTACATGGCCTGCCGCAGCTTGGAAAAGGCGGAAAAGGCGGTTTCGCGTGCGGCGAAATCGGTTCGTGCGGAAGCCATCGCAGAAAATCTGGTGCCCGCCACCTTCGACGATCTGCCGAAGTGTGTCGCCGAGTCCGACCTGATTTTCGAATCGGTTTCGGAAACCTTTGAAACCAAGG
The DNA here is from genome assembly GCA_031293105.1 of Butyricicoccus sp. Lineage (GTDB taxonomy): Bacteria > Bacillota > Clostridia > Oscillospirales > Butyricicoccaceae > Butyricicoccus_B. Next base: position 290 of record JAUMSA010000170.1, read on the forward strand.
AAGACATCATCCACCGCATCGCCGACCACGTGCGCCCGGAAGCGATTCTGGCCACCGGTACTTCGGGCCTGTCCATCGACAAGCTGGCTGAGATGTATCCGGAAAAGCTGCGTCCGCGTTTCCTCGGCATGCATTTCTTCAACCCCCCGTACATGATGACTCTGTGTGAGATCATCCCGAGCGAATACACCGACAAGGAACTGACCGCTTCCCTGATGCAGTATGCCAAGGAAAAGCTGGTTCGCACAGTGGTCAAGGTTGCCGATACGGCCGCTTTCCTGGGCAACCGCATCGGTTTCCAGTTCATCAACGAAGCGTGCCAGTACGCGGAGATGTACAAGGACAACGGCGGCATCGACTACATTGACGCCATCCTCGGCCAGTTCACCGGTCGTAACATGCCCCCGATTGCAACCGCCGACTTCGTTGGTCTGGACGTACACAAGGCGATCGTGGACAACGTATACGCCAACACCAAGGATTACGCCCGTTCGACCTTCATCATGCCCGACTACATGCAGAAGCTGATCGACGAAGGCAAGCTCGGCCGCAAGGTTAAGGAAGGCCTTTACAAGACCGTCGTCAACGAGGCGGGCAAGAAGATTCAGTATGTCTACGACATCGACTCGGGCGAATACCGCGAAAAGATGCGTTACTCCTTCCCGTTCGCCAAGAAGATGATCGATTACCTGCACCAGGGCGATTACAAGATGGCGTTCGATTCGCTGATGCACAACCACTCGATCGAAGCGGAGATCTGCCTGTCCTTCCTGATTAAATATGTGCTTTATTCGGTAACTGCCGTCAAGCTGGCTTCGGACGATATCCATGCGGCCGACGCTGCCATGGCGACCGGCTTCGGCTGGGTACCCCCGCTTGCTGTTATCGACGCGCTGGGCGGCAAGGATACCTTCATGAAGCTTGCCCAGGAGCGCCTATCGAGCGAACTGCTTGCGCGCATCAAGCTCAAGGACACCCTGAAGGACCTGCCGGAATGCTCGCACTACGATTTCCGCAGCTACTTCAAGGGCAAACAATAAGTAAGGGAGGGGCACTGTGCTATGAATAAAGTATATGTATTAGGCGGCGCGCAGACCGATTTCGAGCGCAACTGGAGCCGCGAAGGCAAAAACGTCGTTGCGATGCTGCGCGAAGTCGTTTCCGATGGCTGCGAAAACGCCAACATCACCTATGACGATATCATTTCCCTGAATGAAAAGGACCGGGTTGCTTGCTTTGTCGGCAGCTTCCTGTCCGAACTGTACAACGACCAGAGCCATGTCGGCGCGCTGATGACCGAGGTTGACCCGGCGTTCTTCGGCGTACCGAGCGTACGTGTCGAGGCTGCTTGCGCTGCTGGCGCTGCCGCAATCGACGCCGCTGTCACCAAGATCAACGCTGGCGAAGCCGATGTTGCCATCGTCGTTGGCTGGGCGCTGCTGGGCACCGTAGACGCGGCCACCAGCGCAACCTACACCGCACGCGGCACCTATGTTGAAAAGGAATCCAAGAGCAGCGACCTGGTTGGCCTGTACGGCAAGCTGACCGACGCTTATCTGGAAAAATACGGCGCAGACGAAAGCCGCGTCATGCACGCGCTGGCACATCTGACCGAACTGGCTTACGAAAACGGCAAGCGCAACCCGAATGCCCAGACCCGCAAGCTGTTCATGAACGAGAAGCAGGCCAACATGCGTGGCTGCGCAACCAACCCGCTGATTGCTGGCCGTCTGGCCCAGTCGGATACGGTTATGACCACCGACGGCGCTGCGGTTGTCATCCTGGCGAGCGAAGCCTTCAAGAAGAAGCACTGCCCGGATCGCGCTCTGCCGATCGTCAAGGGCCGTGGCTTCCATGTCGCTCCGATGGAGCTGCAGACCAAGCTGACCGAAGCGCGTGTAAGCGACTATCTGCTGCCCTGGACCCATAAGACCGTGCAGCAGGCTTACCAGACCGCTGGTCTGAACGCCAACGACATCGATGTCTTTGAACTGTATGACTACTACACCTCGGGCGAACTGATCTCGCTGTCGTGCGTTGATCTGTGCAAGCCCGGTGAAGAATACACCCTGGTCGAAGACGGCACCATCGCCTTTGACGGCGCCAAGCCGGTCAACCCGTCCGGCGGCCTGATCGGCGGCGGCCATCCGCAGTCGGCAAGCGGCGTGCGCATGTTCCTCGACCTGTTCAAGCAGATCACCGGTACCGCCGGCACCTATCAGGTGCCCAAGGCTGTCAAGAACGGCCTGATGCTCAATATGGGCGGTTCGGCAACTTCTAACTACGCTTTCATCCTTGGGATGGAATGATTCCCTTATCTTTTCCATAGGAAAAAGCCCCTGGTCCCGTGGCCAGGGGCTTTTTTCCGTTTTGGTGATATTTTTGGTCAAAAAACCAAGACGGGAAATTGTATTTTTTCCGGCTGGATGCTATAATACAATATATATTG
>JAUMSA010000190.1 GCA_031293105.1 Butyricicoccus sp.
TCGGCGGTGTCCATGCTTCTTAGCATGGCTCCCTACATCTGCATCTGGCTGGCGGCCCGTGATTTAATTGCCGTGGCGCCAGAATGGACGCAGGCACAGAACGTTTCGGGGTACGGCTGGATAGCTTTTGCCTTTGCTGTAGGCAGTATTATCCTGTATTTTACTGGTCTGATGTGTACCCATCTTGCGGCTTTCCGTACAGCTTCCAACATCCGCAAACAGGGTGTTGCTCATGTGATGAAAGCTCCACTGGGTTTTTTTGATTACAATGCTTCCGGCCTAATTCGCGGGCGGCTGGATGCGGCGGCAGCAGATACTGAAACGCTGCTTGCCCACAATCTGGCGGATATTGTAGGCACTATCGTTCTGTTTGCAGCCATGCTGGTGATGATGTTCGTTTTTGACTGGCGGATGGGAGCAGCATGCCTGACAGCGGCGGTAATTTCAGTCATTGCGATGTTTTCCATGATGGGAGGGAAAAATACTGAACTGATGGCGGAATACCAGGCAGCCCAAGACCGTATGACCAAGGCTGGAACGGAATACGTCCGGGGCATTCCCGTAGTGAAAATCTTTCAGCAGACGGTCTACTCGTTCAAAGCATTTCAGGAAGCTATCGAAGATTACAGCAGCAAAGCTGAACATTATCAGGCGGATGTATGCCGGGTTCCTCAGTCGGTCAATTTAACTTTTACGGAAGGAGCTTTTGTGTTTCTGGTGCCGGTGTCCCTGTTCCTTGTCCCGGGCGCACTGGCAAACGGCAATTTTGCCGGATTTGTCACCGATTTTGTTTTCTATGCGGTGTTTTCCGCCATCATTTCTACTGCGCTTGCAAAAATTATGTTTGTTTCCTCCGGTATGATGCTGGCCAGTACCGCTTTGGGGCGCATCAATCAGGTGATGGAAGCGCCTATTCTGGAATCACCCAGGTACCCGCAAACGCCTCACAGCAACAAGGTTGAGTTTAAGGACGTGAGTTTTACCTACGACGGAGCTGAAAACCCAGCCCTCTCCCACGTTTCCTTTACAGCGGAATCGGGGCAGACCGTAGCGCTGGTAGGACCGTCCGGCGGCGGTAAGACGACGGCAGCCAGTTTAATCCCTAGATTCTGGGACGCGGCTTCGGGTGCAGTGGAAGTCGGCGGAGTAAACGTTACCCAGATCGATCCCCATGTCCTTATGGAACAGGTTGCCTTCGTATTCCAGAATAACCGCCTGTTCAAAGCGTCTATTCTGGAAAATGTCCGGGCCGCCCGCCCGGAAGCTACAAGGGAACAGGTGATGAGGGCGCTGATGGCTGCTCAGTGTAAGGATATTCTTGACAAGCTGCCGGAAGGGCTTGATACCCAGATCGGCGCCGAAGGAACCTACCTTTCCGGCGGTGAACAACAGCGTATCGCACTGGCCAGAGCCATTCTGAAAGACGCACCTATTGTGGTGCTGGATGAGGCGACCGCCTATGCTGATCCTGAGAATGAAGTGTTAATCCAAAAAGCCTTCGCCACCCTGACGAAAGGCCGTACCGTTATTATGATTGCACATCGTCTTTCCACCGTTGTGGGCGCAGATAAGATTATCGTACTAGAAGAAGGGCGTATTGCCGAGCAAGGCGCCCATGCGGAGCTGACTGCCGCCGGAGGGCTGTATGCCCGGATGTGGGCGGAGTATAACAAGGCGGTTCAATGGAAAATCACCAGCGAAAAGGAGGAGGAGTAAATGTTTGGAGAGAAGTTTCAGAGAAAATATGCCCTGACTGATCAGGGCGTCCGGAACACAAAGAAAGGTACTTTCTGGACGGTCATTGTCAATTTGACTGTCATGGGCGGCGTCAGCATCCTGTATCTGGTGATGTCTGGATTTATGGGAACACTGACGGAAGGAAGTCCGCTACCCGGTACAGCGCGTGTTATCGGGCTGCTGGTTCTCTTTGTCCTTCTGTCCTTCGTGACCCATCTGCAACAATACAAAGCTACCTATGGGCTGGTATACAATGAGGTCAAAACCACACGGCTCGGTCTGGCGGAACGGCTGCGCAAACTGCCGCTGGGGTATTTCGGCAAGCGTGATCTGGCAGACTTAACCGAGACGATCATGGGGGACGTCAATCGGATGGAGCACGTCTGGTCTCATGTGTTGGGATACCTGTTTGGCGCTTACATCTCTACGGCAGTCATAGCCGTCTGCCTGCTTGTTTACGACTGGAGGCTGGCCATCGCCTGCCTGTGGGGAGTGCCGGTAGCTTTTGGTCTGCTGTTTGGCAGCCGCAGGATTGCCGCACGCAATGCTGAACGGACGAAAAAGGCTGCTGTCCGGGTATCAGACGGTATTCAGGAAGCACTGGAAAACATCCGGGAGATTCGTGCCACGAACCAGGAGGAACGGTATCTGAACGGGCTGAACCAGAAAATTGACGAACATGAACGGGTTACGATTCAAGGTGAACTGGGAACCGGTCTGTTTGTCAATGCCGCCAGCGTCATCATGCGGCTTGGCGTAGCAACGACCATTATTGTGGGCGCTCATTTGATTCTGTCCGGCAGCATCAACTTCATGCTCCTGTTCCTGTTTTTGCTTGTTATCACTCGTGTCTATGCCCCATTCGACCAGAGCCTGGAACTTATTGCGGAGCTGTTTGTCTCTCAGGTGTCGGCTGACCGTATGAATGAAATCTATGACACGCCCACAGCGGAAGGTGCGGAAAAATTTGAGCCTAAAGGGCATGATATTGTCTTTGAACATGTATGCTTTTCCTATGATGAGAACGAAGTCCTGCACGATGTGAGCTTTACCGCCAAAGAGGGAGAAGTCACTGCGCTGGTAGGTCCCTCCGGTTCAGGTAAAAGCACCTGCGCCCGGCTCGCCGCAAGGCTGTGGGACATTTCCAAAGGCGTGATCCGGGTAGGCGGCGTGGATATTTCCACCGTAGACCCGGAGGTGCTGCTGCGGGATTATTCCATGGTGTTTCAGGACGTGGTGCTGTTTGATGATACAGTGATGGAAAATATCCGTCTTGGTAGACGTGGTGCTGCGGATGAAGAAGTGCGGGCTGCTGCCAAAGCCGCAAACTGCGATGAATTTGCGAATCGTCTGCCCAAAGGCTATGATACTCCCATTGGGGAGAACGGAGCGAAGCTCTCCGGCGGTGAACGGCAGCGTATCTCTATTGCACGAGCCTTGCTGAAAGATGCGCCCATTGTTCTCCTTGACGAAGCGACTGCCAGCTTGGACGTGGAAAACGAAACGAAGGTTCAGGGGGCGCTCTCCCGCCTGCTGGCAGGAAAGACCGTACTGGTGATCGCTCACCGGATGCGTACTGTGGAGGCAGCCGATAAAATCGTTGTCCTGGCGGATGGTCAGGTGGCGGAAGAAGGCTCCCCGGCGGATTTGATGAAAAAGAACGGCCTTTACCGCCGGATGGTGGAGTTGCAGCGGCAAAGCGCCGGATGGCGGTTAAATTAAGCAATCCAGCCTGAGTTCCTCTATGAATTTTTGTTCCATTGCTTTTAAGACCTCCTGTCTGTTAATAAATTAAGTATGGTACAGACAGGTGGAAAAATCAAGCGGAACGGCATTTGGCTTTCGCCATTGCCCTTTCATGTCTGCAATTGGGGTAGTTCAAAGGGGCATAGCCATAAGACAGAAGAATGTCGTTGCGCCATTTTGTAAAACTCCGCAGGAGATGGTACTTGGACTTAGAAACTGCTTTATACAGGGCCTTGTCCGTTTCCCTATGCCTTGCATAGAGTCCGTAGTAACGTGTCATTTTGAAGTTCTTATCGGGAATGTGCTGGATTAATAAGCGCACGAAATCAAGAGCCGGAATTGTTTTCCGGACATAGGCATTGTCTTCGTGTCTGTTGTAATGAAAGGTGACCTGCACCTCATCGTAGGAATCAATACGGTTGAGCGCAATGACAGGTCTGCTAAGGTATCTGAATTCATAGCATGCCACTTTTGTCCCCGACACCCTGGCATCATCAAACGGCTGGAACCAGTGGTAGGA
>JAUMSA010000223.1 GCA_031293105.1 Butyricicoccus sp.
AGCCAGGAGCAAATGAATATGGTAGGATTGCAAGTTGAATTTTATTGGTATCAGATTGGAGCCGCAAGTTTTTTGCACGCTTTCTTTTCCACTGTCTGTTTTAGACTGGAACAAGGAAATTGGGGCAGTAAATTCCCAAGATTGATGAACGACTTATATCATGGCCGTTTGAAAAGTGAATATGTCAAGGATGCTCTGGTAGAACTGAAAGAAATAAAACAAGAGTTAGCAAAATTCCAGCCATCTGATGTGATTTGGGATATTGAAGATTTAAGCGCAAGGCCCCCGTGGGGGGACGACATCAGTCCTGACATTACAAACCTTTCGAACTATTTTGTAACAAGTGATGGAGAAGATTTTCTTCTGATATTACAGCACGCCTTGGAAAAGGCATGGGAATGTGGGGGCGATCTGGTGATAAAATCCATGTGAGAATGTGAGGTGTTTCCATGTATGCCGAAGCGTTGAAGCCCATCACCGACACAATGCGGAAATTTCCTGGCGTCTGGGATCTCCCAGACGCCGCCGGAGCCGACAAAATCAAGCGCCTTACTATAGAAGTGCGGACAGCGTTAAACCTCACTCTTCCAGATGAATATATAAAGTTTCTGAAAGAGTGCGACGGCCTTGAATTTGATGGATACATCATTTATGGAACAGATCATTTTTTGGAAAACCAAGCCGATTATGAGGATATCGCAAAGCAGCACATTATTTTTGCGGAGTACGACACCGGCTGGTTTTGCATGAAAAAATCGGATGGTTCTTTCTGGGAATTGGACAAGCCATCTGGACAAGAAATGCAGCAATTTTTATGTGCCGGAGACATGATAAGGTATATCTTATCTTCGGCAGTTAATTGAGCAGATGATTGATGGAGGTGGACAGAATGGGCGCACGCAATTTCAACTCATTTGGAAAATCATTCAAATTATTTCTTATGATTGATTTTCTGATACTCATTCTGTCCTTTATCGGAACAGCACAGTTTGCAAATGAGTGTTATCAGCTCATGTCTTTTGCTGGGTTTGCGGCATTGTTTGCATGGTTTTTTTCTCTCATGTATTGTGCTTTGTCCGTTGTTGTATTTGTTTTGCTGGGGATTGTGCTGTGGCGAGGAAATAGCATTCTTGCGGTTATTGCTTTCTTTATACAGATTTTAATCCGATTGCCATCATGTTTCTTTCGCATATTGGATGGATATGCCCCGCATTCGTTGCATGACATTATAGTTTTCGCTCAAGTCGGAATGGGGATTATTGGATTGGCCTACCTATTTCTCCGATATATACGCACACGAACGCAGCCGGATGACAACATTAAAAATTGATTTTCGGCAAGGAGCAAGTTAAATGTATGTCAAGAAGATTGACTGGCTGGATGAAGTAAGCAAAGAAGCAATTGTAGAAGTTGCGGAAGGTATAGAACGATTGGTATGCTTTTCTTGTCCTTGCCTATACAAATTGAATGATATGCTGCGTGAACCTTTGGAATGTTTAGATACGCAGGATATTGTTTCGTGCAGTACGGTGGGAAGTGATATAAAAAAATTACACGAAAAGCAAAGCTATAAAATTGTTTTGGCCGATAAAGGACTGGAAAACTGGAAGCACGTCGAGCCCAACGATTTCATAATCAGTCTGCGTAGCTTTCAAGGCGGGCTGGAAATCAGCTATATTCCAGGGTGCATCACGTGGCATTACATTGTTCTGAAGCCTAAGGTGGGTGTGGAACCGGAGTATTTCAAGTGGTTGTTCAAGTCTCCCCGATATATTCAGGCATTGCAGCGCACGGCAAACTTTATCCGTGATGGTCAAGATTTGAGATTTTCAAACTTTGTGCAGGTTCCTCTCCCCTTGATTCCAATGGATGAGCAAAAAGAGATTGCCGAATATTTGAATAAGGAAACCGCACGAATTGACAGTATCATTGCGGATATTACAGAACAGATCGAAAAACTAAAGGAATACCGCCAAAGCGTTATTTCTGAGGTGGTAACCGGAAAGGTGGCAGTAGAATGAACTATCAAGAATTGTCACCGCAAGGCGAAACTTTGCTGAAAGAAATTATCGACCTCCAAGCCAGCGGTCAGGACAATGCGGCTTATTGGAGTAAGCGGTTTGATGGATTATCCATGCAGCAGGATACCCTGCTCCGGGATACGTTTCGAGAGCTGAAAGAATATGGTTATGTCCACATACAGTGGGCTGACAACATTCCATACTATCTGTCCCTCACAGTGGATGGCCAAAATTATTTCACTAACAAAAAGGACGCAAAAAAAGCCGAGAGAAAACTCTCCCGGCGGGAATGGCGGATTGCTGTCATATCGGCCATCATTGGCGGTATGGTTGGACTGATCCCCTGGATTTGCACTTTGATAGGAGGTGGTCAATAATGGCAATCGAAACCAAAGAAATTACATTTGAACAAGAGATAGAATACAGCCTGCTTGACCACGGCGGATATATCAAAGGGAATCCCCGTGACTATAATCGTGAATTTGCCATAGACACCAAGCAGCTCTTTCAGTTTCTTCAAAACAGCCAGCCCGTAGAATGGGAAAAGCTGTGCAGAAAACACGGAGAGAATGTGGAAACGGGTTTTCTGAAGAAGCTGTATCGTGATCTTGATACATACGGAACATTATATGTGCTGCGGCATGGCGTTGTAGATGCTCCCGCTAAACTATCCCTGTGCTATTTCAAGCCTGCCAGCGGCATGAACCAAACCAGTCAGGCACTTTACGAGAAGAACATTCTCTCCATCACCCGGCAGGTGCATTATAGCCTGAAAAATGAGAACTCCATAGATGTTGTACTGTTCATCAATGGTCTGCCTGTTGCGACGGTGGAACTGAAAAATCCGATCACCGGTCAGACTGTCGAAAATGCAAAACGTCAGTACATGAAAGACCGTGATCCCAGAGAACTTCTGCTTTCGTTCAAAGCCCGATGTCTGGTTCACTTTGCCGTGGATACCGAAGAAGTGTGGATGACCACAAAGCTCAATGGCATCAATACCTATTTTTTGCCGTTCAATAAAGGAAACAACGGCGGCAAGGGAAACCCTGTTGGGAACAGCACCTACCGGACTTCGTATCTGTGGGAAGAAGTCCTGCAAAAAGACAGCCTGCTGGACATTGTACAGCGATTTATCCATTTGCAGGAAGATAAAAAGAATCCTAAAAAGTCTGTTATGATCTTCCCACGTTACCACCAGCTGGATGTGGTTCGTAAGCTCGTTGCCGATGTTTACGCAAACGGAACTGGTCACAATTATCTGATTCAGCACAGTGCGGGAAGCGGAAAATCCAACTCCATTTCTTGGCTGGCACATCACCTGTCTAACCTGCACGATAAAAATGACAAGGTTATATTC
>JAUMSA010000257.1 GCA_031293105.1 Butyricicoccus sp.
TCCATTTCTACAATTACGAGCGGCTCCAGACAAAGACTGGCCTGGCTCCGCTCTCGCTTCGCCAAGCCAGTCTTTAATTCAGTCTATTCTACTCTTGTAGGCCTCTTTTTTGTGCTGTCCGCACAATCTGGGGCGGTTCAATGGCCCGTGCCGTTTTCATTTTTTATTTTGCTTTTTGCCGTTTAGTCATGACTACCGCGAATATCAGCAGCAAAACCGCACCGGTCACAAGACCCAGCCAGCCGTTCTGGGTGACACCTGCCACGATATAGCCAATAAAGCTCATCGCCGCGACGCTCATCGCGTAAGGGATCTGGGTGGATACATGGTCGAGGTGCTTACACTGTGCGCCCGCAGACGCCAAAATGGTCGTGTCCGAAATGGGCGAAATGTGGTCGCCGCAGACCGCGCCCGCCAGGCAGGCCGCCACGGTGATGGACAGCATATTGCCTACGCCAAAGATGGAGAACGCAACCGGAATCAGGATGCCGAACGTGCCCCACGAGGTACCGGTCGCAAAGGCGATGCCCAGCGCCACCATAAAGAAAAGGGCGGGCATGAACATCAACAGCCCACTGCCGCCGGTGCCGATATGATGGGCGACAAATCCGCGCAAATCGAGATAATCCTCCGAGCAGATGCCCGACAGAGTCCAGGCAAAGGTCAAAATGAAGATCGCTGGAACCATAGCCTTAAAACCTTCGGTGAACGATTCACAGAACTGGCCAAAGCTCAAAATGCCGCGCGGCACATACATCAGGAAGGTGAACACCAGCGTTGCAAACGAACCGAGCACCAGCGCATTGGCTGCCGTGCAGTCGGCAAAGGCATCGATCGGGTTCTTGCCCGCAAAGCCGCCGCCGTTGTAGAACATGGCCAGCACGCACACGGCGATCAGGAACAAAATCGGAATCAGCAAGTCCTTGACTTGGCCGCGGCCGACGATCACCGTAGCTTCCTCACCGTTGGAGTCGATCTTGCCGCTTTCGCGCACCTTCTGGTTATACTTATCCATGGCGAAGAAATCGATATCCGCCGCCGACACCCAAATCAGGAAGGCCAGCGTCAGCAGTGCATACAGATTAAACGGAATGGTCTGCAAAAACAGCGAAAAGCCGTTGATGCCTGCGTCCTCGGGCAGCGAGGACGAAACCGCAGCCGCCCACGAGGAGATCGGCGCAATGATACACACGGGCGCCGCCGTGGCATCGATGATATAGGCCAGCTTGGCGCGGGTGATTTTCTGCCGGTCGGTGATCGGACGCATAACCGTGCCCACGGTCAGGCAGTTGAAGTAGTCGTCCACAAAAATCAGCGCGCCGAGCGCCGATGTGGCAAACGAGGCGCCCCGCCGGGATTTGATGTGCCGGGTGGCCCATTCGCCATAGGCGCGCGATGCGCCCGATTTGGTGATCAGGGACACCAACATACCCAACATGACCCGGAATATGATGATACTCATGTTACCGGAAACCTTTTCACTCATAATCGAAAACGTGGTTTCGGTTGCGGCGAGCGGATGCAGGCCGGTGAACATGAGCGCGCCGACAAAGATGCCGATAAACAGCGAGGAATAGACTTCCCGCGTCAGCAGCGCCAGCGCAATGGCGATGACAGGCGGCAGAACCGCCCAAAAAGTACCGCTCATGTGTTTTCTCCTTTTTCCCCTTTATTTATATTGCGAACCCGTTCAGAATTCGTAAAGAAATTTTACATCATTTGCGGCACAAGTGCAAGCCTATTCGGGCAATTTCCGCCCTTTTCCGGCAATCTTTTCAAAATTTTATGGGTTTAAAAAATACCCAGGTGCTCCAGCAGAATGCGTAATCCCATCAGCACCAAAATGGCGCCACCTGCAATCTCGGCGCGCGCGGCATATTTTTCCCCGAACACCGAACCAATGCGCACACCGGCTGCCGAAAAGACAAACGTCGTCACGCCGATCTCGAGCACCGCGGTCCAAATGTTGACCCGCAGAAACGCAAACGTCACACCAATGGCCAGTGCGTCAATCGCCGTGGCGATGGCCAGCGGCAGCATGCGGCTGGGCGCATAGGAGCTGTCCGCCTCTTCTTCCTCCCCGCGCACCGCTTCGCGGATCATATTGCCGCCGATCAGCGCCAGCAGCACAAACGCGATCCAGTGGTCGATGGCCTGGATATACCCGGCGAACTGCGTGCCCAGAAAGCAGCCAATGAGCGGCATGAGCATCTGGAAGCCGCCGAACCACAGACCGCAGATGAGCGACTGCCGCGCCTGATAGCGCGGCGTGGCCAGTCCCTTGCTAACCGACACCGCAAACGCATCCATCGACAGTCCGACGGCGATTGCAAAAATACCCCAAAATCCCATGTTGTTCTTCCTCCATCCTTGGTTCTTATCATGGTTTTCGTCCTTTTACTCTATGCGTTTTGACCACAAAAAAAGACACATGTATAGCACTTCTGCTATACATGCGTCTCGTTCATTAAGACCCGCCAGGTGGCCGAAGCCAGACCAGTATGTTGACGGATCACGCAAATTCTGCGCGTACTACTCCCGCATGAGCACGTTTATCATACCGTACCCCCTTCGGGTTAGTCAACGACAACAAGATCGCCGATCACCCGGTACGCTTCCACCAGTCGCTCAAACGACCAGGCAGCATTGGCCGGGCTGGTCGAGGGCAGCTTGCCCGCCGAGATGCCGGTGGACGGCTGGCACAGCTTGGTGTACCACTTGTGCGATACCGCACCGGTACAGAACACGGCACGGATTTTGGTTTTGGGCAGCAGAGCGGCAATGTCGTTTGCCACCGGGTTGCGGATGGCGGCATCGGATGCTCCGCGAATTTCACACGAAGCCAGGGTGTCCCACAAGGCGATATGATGCCGCAGCGCCAGGGCGCGTTTTTCTTCGATTGTCTGGGGTGCCGGCTCGCCGAGCACGGTCGCCAGCACCGGCCAAAACCGGTTTTGCGGGTGGCCATAGAAGAAGTTGACTTCCCGCGACTTAGGACTCGGAATGGACCCTAAAATCAGCACCCGGCTCTCGGCGTCATATAGCGGGCCAAAGGGGTGCACCACTCGTTCATATTCCATCAGACATCCTCCAATCCGTCTACGAAGGCCCGAAAGGCCGAGGGCAGCGCATATTCGCCGCGCAGCCGCGCAGGCGTCACCCAAGTCAGCCCTTCGCCTGCCCTGACCAAATCAACATCATAGCCGGTCATATGCCACTCAACATGGCTGAATACATGCTTGGCTGGCCGCAGGGACAGCATCTCCCGCACCTGAAAACCGTCCTGTTCCAGCTTTTCGCGGGTCTGTACCGGGGACAGTTTGCCTTCGTAGGCCGGGAACTCCCACAATCCGGCCAGCAGGCCGCGCGCCGGACGGCGGCGCAGCCCCACCCGGTTTCCCTCGTGCAGCACTAGCACCGTGCGCTCCTCGATGCGCCGCGCCTTTTTGGGTGTGCGCGCGGGCAGCATGGCAGCCGTCCCTTGGGCATAGCCCTCGCACCAGGGCAGGCAGGGACAAGCGGCGCATTTGGGTGAGCCGTTCGGCAAACAGATGGTGGCGCCCAATTCCATGAGCGCTTGGTTAAAGGCTCCACTCTGCCCTTCGGGCAGGACAGACCGCACTTCTTCGGTCATCTCCCGCTTGACGCGAGTATTGTCAATCGGGCGGTCATCATTGGTCAACCGGGCGGTCACGCGCAGGACATTGCCGTCCACCGCCGGAACAGGCAGGCCAAAGGCGATCGACCCAACGGCCCCGGCCGTATAGTCCCCCACCCCAGGCAGGGCGCGCAGGGCGGCATAGTCGGCCGGAAACTGGCCGCCGTATTGTTCGCAGACCACGCACGCCGCCTTGTGCAGGTTACGCGCCCGGCTGTAATACCCCAGCCCTTCCCAGAGCTTGAGCAGTTTTTCTTCGGGCAGGGCGGCCAAGTCACGCACGGTCGGGCAGGCTTGCAAAAACCGCTCATAATAAGGTATCACCGCTTCGACCCGCGTCTGCTGGAGCATAATCTCGCTGAGCCAGACGTGGTAGGCGTCGTGGTCACGCCGCCAAGGTAAGCAGCGCTGGTTTTCTTCATACCAATCGAGCAGCGGCTGGACGAATGTGGCAATCATGTGATGTCCTCGAGCATTTGGCCGGTAAAGTACATGGTAAACTGCCCGTTGGCGATCAGCCGCTCCCCTTGGTAGATGTCCACACTATAAACAGCGGTCGTGCGGCCGCATTTCAGTTCGGTGGTTTTGGCCAGCAGGCCTTCGTTGTTGTGACCCGGCCGCATATAGTTGATCGAGCTTGTCAGGGTCACCGCCAGCCGCCCGCGTGTCGCTGCCGCGGTACCGGCTGCCACATCGCACAGGGTAAAAATCGCGCCGCCATGGAAATTGCCCATGGGATTGAGCACCTCGGGCCGCGCCGGCATAAAGACCTCGGCATAGCCGTCCGATAAGGATACGATCTTGAGGTCATGGAGCTGATGATATAAATTTTCCCGTTCGTGGTTGTATTTGAGTCGTTGCAAAATATCTGCCATGGATATTCTCCCTTCGTTTGTACGCAGGAATGCGTGTTTTGTCGATTGTTCTAATCATAGCACGAACGCGCGGGCTTGCAAAGCCGCGCCGAACAAATTTCCTCTGAAACTTTTGCAAAGGGAGCGGTTATATCTGGTTTCCCCGCGTGCAAATTTGAGAAAAAGCGAAAAGATCTGGAAACCATCGGACGCTTGACCATCGCACGGATGCCGCACCGCAGGCAGACCTTGCCAAAATCCGCGCTTAAATATTCGGAAGCACCGGTGATTTTTGCAAAAAGCGCCGGCTTTTTAGCGCTATTTGGGCGCGGGCACAACATCTACCATTGTATCACAGGGAACAAAATCGATATACTGTCTTTGCCCGGTGTGGCAGCCTCTGCCGCCGGGAGCAAATTACGAAGGAGCGTGAAAACAATGAAACGTTTGGTTAGTTTTTCTGTTGCCACCATGTTGGCGCTGGGTATGACGGCGGGTGCCGTTTCGCAGCCCACTGCCGTGAGCTCGAAGGATTGGACTTCTTCCGTGCAAGGCATGAATAAGGATCAGATCTTGCAGTACTTATTTGAAAAATACAACATTTGGGTGGGTAGTGATTCGCCGGTGCAAAAGCCGGAAACCGACCAAAATAGACCTCAGACCCCGGATTCGGATGCTGGCTCGGGCGGCGGTTCGCAGCAGACTCCGGACTCCGATTCCGGCTCGGGCGGCGGCTCGCAGCAAACTCCGGATTCGGATTCTTCGCAAACCTCCTATGCGGCGCAGGTTGTATCGCTGGTGAACGCGGAACGCGCCAAATATGGCCTGTCGGCTTTGACTATGGACAAGCAGGTCACAGCAGCCGCACAGGTTCGCGCCGGGGAGCTGAACCGGTCCTTCTCCCACACCCGCCCGGATGGCCGCTCGTGCTTTACCGCTCTTGTGGAAGCGGGCGCGTCCTACCGCGGCGCCGGAGAAAACATCGCCTACGGCCAGACCTCTCCGCAGGCTGTCATGCAGGCTTGGATGAACTCGTCCGGCCATCGCGCCAATATTTTAAGTAATAAATATACAAAGATCGGCGTTGGATATACAGTCAAAAATGGCGTGGTATACTGGACGCAGATGTTTACCTACTAAAACGCTAGATTTTGCGCATTTCCCTGTGTATTCGGCACGTATTCTGCATTTCTTCCTGCATTCCCCTATTGATTTATTATTTAATTTAATTTATATATTTAATGCCCATGTCGAAAAAGACAAAATTCCTTCCTACACGGACAAATTTTCTATGAATTTATATACGGTGTCTGCTTGCAATCTGGATAAATTGATGGTAAAATATACGCGTTCAAATAATTCATGGATTGTGTGCCTTGTGCACCTATCTTTGTTGTGATGAAGGGAAGATTTCACCAATGGAACTGAAAAATGAGTATCTCAAGCGCGTTTACGCGGGACTCCAGCAGCGCAACGCACACGAGCCTGAATTTCTGCAGGCCGTACTGGAAGTTTTCGAATCCCTCGAGCCGGTCGTAGAAGCTCGTCCGGAGATCGAAGCCAATGCTATCATGGAGCGCATCGTAGAACCCGAGCGCATCGTCAATTTCCGCGTTTCGTGGATGGACGACGCTGGCAAGGTTCAGGTCAATCGCGGCTGGCGTATCCAGTTCAACTCGGCCATCGGCCCCTACAAGGGCGGCCTGCGTCTGCATCCGTCGGTTAACCAGTCGATCATCAAGTTCCTCGGCTTTGAGCAGATCTTTAAGAACAGCCTGACCGGCCTGCCCATGGGCGGCGGCAAGGGCGGCTCTGACTTTGACCCCAAGGGCAAGAGCGACAACGAGATCATGCGTTTCTGCCAGTCCTTTATGACCGAGCTGCAGCGTCACATCGGCGCAGACACCGACGTACCGGCTGGCGACATCGGCACCGGCGCGCGTGAGATTGGTTATATGTTTGGCCAGTACAAGCGCCTGCGCAACGAGTTCACCGGCGTTCTGACCGGCAAGGGCCTGTCCTACGGCTGTCTCTTATACACAACTGACGCT
>JAUMSA010000271.1 GCA_031293105.1 Butyricicoccus sp.
AGTCTGTCTATTGTGATTCCTTCCAACCGGCTGAGAACAACCGGTAAATTTGTTCGGCTAAGTACTCCACCGGAATGTTGGGTTTCTTACAGTTTTCAACAATCACACCCGTGATTCCATACGCATAAAACGTCAGCGCCACATCCAAATCCTGCGTCCTCACCGCCCGGTCAGGCTGCCTGCTATACAACATCTGCCCAATGCTGGACCGCATGGCGTCCACGAAAATGCCAACCACCTGATCCCGGCGCTGGGATGACAGGAGCTGGACAAGCTGCGGACCATGTGTGATAGCCGGACGGATAAATCGTTCGATTGCCTTTTGTGGCGTTTCTGCCTGTAAGCTGTCCTGTACAGCGCATTGCAAAGCTTGGCGGATGGTCCACTCCATGACATCCAGCATATCTTGAAAATGATAATAAAATGTTTGACGGGAAATGCCGCACTGCTCCACCAAATCCTTGACCGTAATTTTGTCGATATGTTTTTCTTTGGCCATCTGTGTGAACGTCGCTGCAATCATCCGTTTCATATCAACCGGCATCGAGTCACCCTTCCGCTGCGTTTTCTTTATTGTATCATGGGTGTATCATACTGTCTACCAACAAGCTCTGCGTATGCACGCAAAAGCCCCGGAACAAGCGCTTGTTCCGGGGCTTTGCTTTTATACCGAAAGACTGCCGTTTTTCAGCACCGGCGTTTCGGTCTGCCGGTCGTGAATCCGGCGCGCCCAGTAAACCACCGGGGTATCGGCCAGAGAGGTTACAATGAAAATAATGTAGCTCGACCATGCGATAGACAGCAGGGTCGGGATGTCATAGGTGCCCCAAAAGGCGAATGCGGTGAACAAAACCGTGTTCAGCATCTGGGAGAGTAAAGTGGAACCGTTGTTGCGCAGCCACAGGAAGCGACGGCTGTCGCCAAACCGTTTGTTCGTGAATCGCCACCAGAAATGGTACATCCAAACGTCGAACATCTGCGCAATCGCATATACAACCAGGGAAGCGAGCATCATGCGCGGCGTGTTGGAAAAGATCTGAACAAATGCCGGATAGGCCTGATCGTTTACGCTGACCTGATATTGCAGCCAAGACTGCGATACCACAATGAACAGCACCGAGGTTGCAATGCCTACATATACCGCCTTTTGCGCGGCGGCCTTGCCTTCGGTCTCCGACAGGATATCGGTGACCAGGAACGTCGTGGCAAACAGGATATTGCCCAGCGTCATCTCCATCCCGAACGCATCCACCAACAGCAGGACTTCGATGTTGGCCGCAATGGTGGCAAACACGGTAAAGCTGTACATCCCCGCGCGGCCAAACAGCCGGTACCAAAGCAGCACCGCGCCATACAGCACCACCAGAGACCCGACCAAAAGAATTTCGTTTCTCATGATTTCCTCCTTTAACCGACCCCAAAATCGGTATTTTCCAGCAGAATATCCACCCGGGGGTCGTCCCGGTACTGCGGGTAGATCTTCTGGATAAAGATGTCCCGGACGGCGGCATCCGGTCGGATGGGCGTGGTGTTCTCCACCATAAGATTGACGCACACCCGCTCGAAATAGGCCAGTCCGGTTTGGATATCGTGCCGCATGGATTCCTCGGTCTGTCCCGTCAGTCCAAACAGCAGACAGCATTCATCAAAGGGGGCGGCAATGACCGCCGGGTCGCTCTCCCCGATGCCCTTGTGCAGCACATCCTCCCGAAACGCGCGGTCAAAGGTCTCCACCCCGGTTTTGATTTTCACCTGGACCCCCGCTTTGGCAAACCGTTCCCGCAGCGCCGGCAGCGCCCGCCGGTGCATCCAATGGCATTCAAAATGCAGGATATGGATGTCCTTTTCCCGGCAGACCTGCTCGATGCGGTCCATGGTTTTGTCGTCCAGTTCGGGAAACGACCCCGAATTGATGACTTCCAGGTGATGATAGCATCCGGTCACTTGTTCCAAAGCCTGGACATTGAGCTGATAATTGCTTTCCGCATCGGCACAGCCGTCGGTATGATAGTCGCAAAAGGCGCAGCGCTGCCATTGGCAGCCCAGCCCACGCAGCAACACGATCTCCCGCGGGTTTTTATCCGCGATCACCGCATAACGAACCATGATCGATTCTCCTTTTTTGCAAATAAAAAAGTGCACCCTCACGTGGAGAACGCACCATCAAAAAGCCCATGACCTCCGCACGGAATGCCCCGGCGGCGCATGGATGTCCTAGTTTTGTTTAGAGACAGGATGGTTACGAACTGTCTTATCCAATTTTACCGGAACTCAGTATACCACACCTTGTACGCAAACGCAAGAAAAAAAACACCGGAATTTTTCCGGTGTTTTTTCACGCGCTGGTATGCTCTTGCCGCCGTCTTTGTAAATCCTGCTCGACCAGCATGAGGCCCTGTTCATAGCGCTCAATCTTATCGTTGAGCCGGTCGAGCGATGCCTGCATCTCCTCCATGCGCTCGATGAGCTGGGCGCGCTGCTCGATGAGGATGGCTTTGCGCGCGTCTACCGTCGCATCGCCCTGCTGGAACAGGGCGACATATTCGATCAGCGCCTCGATCTGCACGCCGGCTTTGCGCATACATTTCATCAGCTCAATCCAGCGGCAGGAGTCTTCGTCGTAATCCCGGATGCCGCTTTTGTTGCGCGGTACAGGCGGAATCAGCCCAATGCGCTCATAATACCGCAGCGTATCGGCAGAAATATCATATTGCTTGCTTACCTGTGCAATGGTCATGCCGGCCCCTCCCTTGTTTTTGTCATTGTAACACTTGGAGTGGGCTCCAAGTCAAGACAAAAAAATAGACAGCCCTGCATTTCACGCGCGTTGCCCGTCGTTTCGTGCAGGGCCGGTTGATTTTTGCGCGCCCGTGTTTTATGCTAGGTTTGTCCAAACGATAGCAGAATACGGCAATCCGAATTTTGACGTTTTCCTTACCTCTTCTTTT
>JAUMSA010000285.1 GCA_031293105.1 Butyricicoccus sp.
GGAAAGCATTCGGCGGTCGCCCGCCGTGATCCATCCTATTCCGCCCCGGAAATCCGGGGTCCCAGCCCATCCCTCGGCCCCTATAATTTTGTGTGAAAAACAAAAACAAATGGTCCATACTAAAGAAAAGAACCCAAGTAAGGAGGTTGCTCTACATGTTGGATACCATTCGTTCCCAGTCCGCAGCTGCGATGCAAGCGCTGATCGAAAACGCAAAACTGACTCCCGGCGAAATCGTGGTGGTCGGTTGTTCTTCCAGTGAGGTCGGCGGCCATAAGATCGGCACCGATTCCAGCCCCGAGATCGCGCGGGCTATCCTGGAAGGCATGCTGCCCATTTTGCAGCGCGAAGGCCTGTTCCTGGCCGCTCAATGCTGCGAACATCTCGGACGGGCACTGATTATAGAATACGACGCTGCGATACGGTATGGCTTGGCTCCGGTCAACGTCATCCCCCAGCCCAAGGCTGGCGGCTCGTTTGCAACGGCTGCCTATCGGGCGTTCCAGCACCCGGTTGCTGTGGAATCGCTCCATGCGCAGGCCGCAGCCGGACTGGATATCGGCGGCACGCTGATCGGCATGCATCTGCGGCCAGTGGCCGTACCGCTGCGGTTGCCCATGCGCCAGCTGGGCGATGCCATTTTGCTTGCGGCGCGCACCCGCCCGAAATTTGTCGGCGGCAGCCGTGCCGTCTATGACAGCACCTTGCTGTAATCCCCCAAAAGGAGACTTGTATGACCATCAAAGCCGTTTTATTTGATCTTGACGACACACTGTACGGTGATTTTGCAACATGCGACCGCTTGGGACTGCAAGCGGCCGGCCGCTACGCCGAACAGGCCGCCGGGCTGGATGCCAGTCAGGCAGCCGAAGCCATGCGCCGCGGTCGCTTGATGCTGCGCGACACCTGCAAAGATGAACCGGAAAGCCATGACCGCGTTTTATTTGCCAAGCTGGGTCTGGAATCGATTGGTGTCAATCCCATCCCCTATGCCGAAGGCATGCACGCGGCCTATTGGGACGCTGTGCTCAACACCATGGAGCGGCGTGAGGATGTGCTCGAACTGCTCACCCGGCTCAAAGAAGCCAACATTCCAGTGGGCATCTGCACCAATATGATGGCGGATATCCAGCTGCGCAAATTGTGCCGCCTGGGTCTGGCCGATGTCTGCGGCATTGTGACAACCAGCGAGGAAGCTGGACGGGACAAGCCGCATGCCCCTATCTTCCAGCTGGCCGTGCAGCGGCTGGGCGTGCCTGCCCAGGAAACCCTCATGGTAGGGGACAACTTTAACCACGATGTACGCGGCGCACTGGCTGCCGGTTTGCAAGCCATGTGGCTCAACGTTCACGGCCAGCCCTTGCCGGTCGCGGACACACCGGCGTATGTTGCCGCCGACTTTCCGGACGCGGCGCGGCAAATTCTCCGCTTATGTGACATAAGCGCTCAATAAACCTGAGGAGATGATTTTTCATGCATTTTCAGATGACACCCCGGGGTGTATGTTCCCGGCGTATTTCCTTTGATTTGGACGGCAATGTCCTGCATAATGTGCAGTTCCAAGGCGGTTGCCCGGGCAATTTACAGGCCATCAGCCGCGCGGTGGACGGTATGACGGTCGACCAGGTGGAAAACCTGTTCCGCGGCATTGATTGCGGCGGCCGGGGCACATCCTGTTCCGACCAGCTTGCCACCCTGGTACGGCAGGCCTACGAGGAACAAGCCGGCCAATAAAGGAGGGATCGTGTTGAAAAGCATTCTTTTTTTCGGAGATTCCAACACCTGGGGATATGACCCGCGCACCGGCGGGCGGTATTCCCCCGAGGTTCGCTATACGGGACGGCTGCGCAGCCTGCTGTCCGACCACCACTATGAAATCATTGAAAGCGGCCTCAACGGCCGCACCACGGCTTATGACGATGGTTTCGATGGATACAGCAGTGGTTCCAAAGCGTTGCCGATTCTGCTCAAAACCCACGATCCCATTGATCTGGTTGTCATCATGCTGGGCACCAACGACCTCAAAGACCGCCTGGGTCTGACCGTAGACGATGTGGTCAAAGGCATGCGGCGGCTAATTCATATGGTGCACAGTCCCGGCATGTGGCATCTGCGCCATGCGCCCGCTGTTCTGGCGGTCGCACCGATGCTGCTCAATGAGCATACTCTGCTGACCTCTCCCTTTGGTGAGGTATTCAGCGCCCGCTCGGTTGCGCGTTCCCGCCAGCTTGGCAGCGCCTATGAGGCTCTATGTGCCGATGAAAGCATCCGCTGCTGCTGCTTTGATGCCGGACAGCTCGGGCCAGTCACCTCCAGCGACGGCGTACATATGAGTCCGGACGATCACCGGCGCTTGGCGGACGCACTCGCGTCCATCCTGCCGTCGATTCTCGGCGCATAACATCAGAAACAAAAAGGGCGAAATGGAAGATTCCATTTCGCCCTTTTTTATCACCCAATCGGTTCGCCTGCCATAGGATGAAAGGAAACGGGATGGGGTCTGCCAGTCCACAG
>JAUMSA010000336.1 GCA_031293105.1 Butyricicoccus sp.
GGGGAAATATACTGTAACTTTGGAAGTCGCCATGCCGAAGCTCCCTTCAAAACCACAGCGCATGCTTGGCACGAAACACCGGGGTTTTCCCTTGGGCATAGGGATCGTAGCGGTTTTCATTGCAGCCAAATTCTTGCAAGAAGCAAATCTGTCCCGCTGCATTCCAGCGGATGAGGGAGAGACCGTCAAAACTTTGGATGACACCATCCGTCATAACGCATCGGAAGGACCACTCGACCACAGTCTGGTTTTCCTTGTGGAAATACTGCCGGATGTCCCAGCGCTGCACCGTTCCCCGAGTGTTCCACTCATCAAACCATAGCTTGATTTTCCGGCTGCCGTGATACTCCGGCCCCCAGCTTTCGATGTAGACGGCATCGGACGTAAAAAGATCCTCTATGCCCGCGTCCTGTCTGTCCAGCCACATAGAAAACCACTGCCGGATTTTATTTTCGCGCTGCTTCTCTGTTACTATTTCCATATCCACATTCTCCTGTCGTATTGCTTGGGTGATGGCCCAGCACGGTTCGATATCTCCGTTTTGTGCATAGATGTGTTTCATGATTCTGTCTTTTTGATGGGGGAGCGGATAACGGTTTTCAGCCGTTCCGGTTTGCACCGCCGCACGTCGTTCAAATAGATCTCATGGTGGAACCGGCCTTCTCGAAAGTCCTCTTCATAACCTTGCGCCTTGGCGTATTCCTCCATGGCGGCCACGGTGGCGGGTTCGTCGTCGTAGGGGCCTATGTGCATACACTGGACGCATAGGCCCTCCTCCCAGGGAAAGAACTCCACCGGAGAGAAGTCCTGTTGTTTCTTTTCCGTGGCCTCCCGGATAGCCCAGCCAAAGACTTCTTTCGTTACGAACTCCGGCAGGCGGATGAGGGAGATCCACTGGAAATCTTCCTTGTGGGCGTAATCCACCCCTTGGGAGCTCTCCTGCCACCATAGGCCTTCTAATGGCGGCACCACATAGTCGAAGTAACCATCCAGCTTATGCTTGCCCATTTTGCTCATTTTGATGGTAAAAGCTACCGCATAAAGCATTCCTAGGGCCTGCTTGTAAGCGCTGTCCTCTTCGTTGGGATCACCATGCCCCCGCACGGCCAGGAAGTTCATGGACGGCACCGTGATAATCCTAGGCGTTTTAGGCGGCAGATAGAATTCCTTATATTCTTTCTTATAGTCAAAGGCCATGGTCAGTTCCTCCGCTTCTTCTCAGGCTTGCTCCGCTGCGCATCGCAGGTGATGCGAGCCAGCTTTGTCATCCGCTCCCGATCCTCGATATCTTCCACCAGGAAGGAGTCCTTGGCCCCCTCATAGGGCGGAGCCTTTGGTAGATCGGGAAATACCGCTTCACCCTGTGGAGTGACCTTCACAAAAAGTTGGTCGTCGCAGATGACAGCGAAGAACACATTATCGCAATAAAGTCCGTATTCGCCGAACATCTTTCGAGTGCGGATGGTTCCAGCCTCCCGCAGCTGTTCGGTCACATAGTTCACAAAATCTGGATGAGACGCCATGTTAAGTCCTCCCTCTGTAACGCTCGGCCAAGGTTTGACTCAAAACTCCGAGCCGCTTCCGTAGTTCTTCCGGTTCGAGTAGCTCTGCCTTACAGCCAAAGGTCAGGACCCAACTGAGCGCGCTGTCCGCATCAGGAAAGCCTCCGGTAAAGCGCAATCTACCATCCGGCTCCACGGTGAAGCGGTCTGCGCCGTACTCCTCTACCAGCCGCCAGCGGCAAGCTGGATCAAAGAGAACAGTGACCTGATATTTTGGTGGAAAGATGTGCTCCGGTTCCAGATTGGGCAGAGGCGCCGACCGGGGCTCAAAGGACTCCCCAGATGTGAGTTCCGTCATGCGATTGAGTTTAAAAAGGCGGAAATCATTCCGCATCTGGCACCAGCCCCACACATACCAAGTTGACCAGTGAAACACCAAGTAGTAGGGCTCGACGTTGCGCACCGATTCTTCCTTAGGTGAGAAATAGGTAAAGCGGATGGCATGGTGCTGCTCAATTGCCCCCTGAATGAGTTCGATCTTCGGTGGCAGACTGGTTTTGTACCAGGAGGAGAGGTCAATTAGCATGTGGGTGCCACCAGATACAAGCCCGCCCATCCCAGCGGATAGCTTTTTCATCAGCTGCGCATAGCGCCGAGTACCGCTCACACTGTCCAAACTACGCAGTCCCGCCAAAATGGCCTGCATTTCCGGGGCGGTAAGCACCGTGCGGTCTACCCGGTAGCCCTCCATGATGGAGATACCGCCACCTGCACCTTGAGCGGTAGAGATGGGGACGCCCGCTTGGCACAGGGATTCAATATCCCGCTGGATGGTTCGGCGGGACACCTCGAACTGCTCTGCCAGTTCTGGGGTGGTGACCTTCTCCTGCTGAAGCAGGATGGACAGGATGCCGATGAGCCGCTCCATCTTCATGAGATGCGCCACCTTTCTTTGGTTTGTCTGTATTATACCATGGGAACACGACAACTGCCTGTCGTGTTTCTCGGAGAATTGTGGAAGCGTAGGCTAAAAATAAATATTACCCACTACGACCATCCTTTAGTGGTAGGTATTGAATTCATAGAGAACGATAGTCCTGCTCCATCTTAAAAACCATATACATACAGGCTCACAACAAAAGCAGCCGTTTCTTGCAAGCAAGAAACGGCTGCTTTTTGCTACTCGGTAATGCCGCGCAACTCGGTCCATTTGAGCAATTCTTCGATGGCCGGATTTTGATTTTCGGCACGCCAACTGATGGAGAAATCCAAAGCCTCCGGGGTGCGGTCTTCTTTGAGCAGCGGGATAATTTTGAGGTTTTTGGTATCGTGAAAATACCGCACCGCATATTCCGGCAAGACGGCTACACCCATGGCGGCAGAAACCATGAGCAAGATGGTTTGCACCTCCCGCTCGCAGCAGACGATTTTGGGCACAAAGCCGCCGCGGTTATAGCAGAGCATGACCTCTTCGGTTTCGTCGTTGGGTCGTCCCTGCGGCTGCATGATGATAAACTCCTCGTTTGCCAGATCGCAATAATGCAGCCAGCGCTTGGCGGCCAGCGGATGGCCGGGGTAAAGCACCGCCATCAGTGGATAGGAACGCAAAAAGCGATGGTTGAGCGTCGGATACGTCTGGAAATACGGGGATAAATTGAAAGCCACATCGCACTTTTCGTCCTCGAGCAGACCATAAAGCGCGCTCATATTCTCGCGCAGAAGCCCGATTGAAATGTTGGGAAAGGTCTGGTGGAAGCCGCGCAGCGTTTCGGAAAAAAGGCTTTGCTCGTAGCCGCGGATAAACCCGATGGTTAGGCTGCCCATAAACCCTTTTGCCGCCGTGCGCGCGAGCTTGATCGCCTCCTCGGATTTGGCCAAAATCTCTTTGGCCTCGGTTAGGTAGACTCGTCCGGCCGGGGTCAGTTCGACATGGTGCTTGTCGCGGATGAATAAGGTGACACCGACCTTTTGTTCCAGTGCCTGGATTTGCAGGGTCATCGCGGTTTGCGAAATGAAACACTTCTGCGCAGCCTTTGTAAAATTGAGATTTTCCGCCACACTCACAAAGTATTCCAACTGCCGCAAATTCATGATTTCACCCCGGTAATAAGTTTTTCTTAATTATAATATGCATTATTCAAATTGGCAAGCCAGCATATTTTACTTTATAATTAATTTTGCAAATCACGCACACAAAGGGGGCATTTCATACACATGAAAAAATCCAATAGTTTTTATGAGGGGGCGTATGCAAAATACATTTTGCCAGGTGTATTGCTGCAATCGGTTCTGATTGGCGGCGGTTATGCCACAGGCCGCGAAATCTTCTCGTATGGCGCAAAATTCGGCGCAATGGGGTGGATTTCCGGTCTGACAATCGGCATCGGTTTTGCACTGTTTGCATTCCTTACCTTTGAGATCTGCCGTATCTATAAGGTTTACGATTACAAAAACTACATCAAACAGGTCATCGGGCCGCTATGGCCGGTGATGGATATTTTAACCGTGCTGATCGCCATTATGTTGATCGCAGTCATGGCGGCCGCCACCGGTAGCATTTTTGAACAGGTCAATCTGCCGAATATCCTTGGCTCGGTCGTGATTGTTCTGCTTTGTGGCCTACTGAACTTCAAAGGCTCCAAAGTGATCGAAAAGTTCGAGTCGATTGGCACCATCCTGCTATATGCCGGCTATATTCTGTTCACCATCGTCGTTCTGGTCAAGCGCGGCAGCCATATCCCGGAAGTGTTCGCCACCATGGATACCAGCGCGTTCGAAGGAAAAACAACCGTCATGCTATGTATCTGGACCGGTATTTTGTATGTTGCATATAACATCAACTCCATCCCGATGGGCATGTTTTCGCTGACCCGTCAGACTAGACGCAGAGAAACCCTGATTTCAGGCATCATTGCCGGTCTTTTGATGGTCATTCCGTGGTTCCTGTCCTACTTTGCCATGCTGTGCTTCTATGGCGACACCTCGATTGTCGGTGCAGATGTTGCCACGCCGTGGACACAGATGATTGTGGCGGCAGACGGTGGCGCGGCATTGCTGGTTCTGTTCAGTATTGTTATGGGCTGGACGCTGGTGGAAACGGCAACCGGCTGCATCCATATGATTATTGACCGCTTTGATGTCGCACTGGTCGAAAAGGGGAATCCGCGGATGAGCGATCACCGGCGCGGACTGATTACGGTTATTACTCTGGTGTTGGCGTTGGTTCTGTCCCGTATCGGCGTTGTTACGCTGATTGAGCAAGGGTACACGCTATTGTCGTATGGGTTCATTCTATTCTATTTGCTGCCCACCCTGCTGATCGGCGGCTATAAAATCATCAAGCACAAGAATACGAATTAAGGAGTAAGTTGCGATGAAATATGTAGGGTATTACAATGGCGAAATCGGCCCGTTGGAGGATATGAAGATTCCTATGCTCGACCGTGCGGTATACTTTGGTGATGGCTGTTATGATGCAACAACGTTTGCGCACAACCACATTTTTGCTGCCAAAGACCACCTGGACCGTTTTTATAACAGCTGCCGCCTGCTGGAGATTCCGTTCGACATGCCGCGCGAAACGTTGACCGCTGAGCTGCAAAAGTGCATTGATGCCAATGATGCAGACCACGGCATGCTGTATTGGCAGTGTTCGCGCGGAACCGGTATGCGTGCCCATAACTTCCCGCCCAAGGATGTAAAGCCCAATCTGATGATTTTTACGGTACCGTATGACCTGGTTCCGATGGACCAGACCTTCAAGCTCATTTCTATGGAGGACACGCGTTTTCTTCACTGCAACATCAAAACGCTCAACCTGATTCCGAGCGTGATTGCCTATCAGCGCTGCATCGAAGCCGGCTGTCAGGAAACGGTATTCCACCGAGGGGAACGGGTGACCGAATGCGCACACAGTAACATTCTCATGATCAAGGACGGCGTGCTGTGCACCCCGCCGCGCGACAATCTGATTCTGCCGGGCATTACACTCAAGCATTTGTTGGAATTGGCCGAAAAGAACGGCATTCCGACCCGCGAAGCGCCGTTCACGATGGACGAGCTGAAAAACGCGGACGAAGTGATTGTCAGCAGTTCGGGAGGTCTTTGCATCGCGGCAACCGAGCTGGATGGCCAGCCGATTGGCGGTAAGGACCCGACAACGCTCAAAAAATTGCAGGATGCCTATACAGTATTCTACGATCAAGATACCAATTATTGATGGATAAAACAGCAGCCTCTGAATCGCAGAGGCTGTTTTGCTGGGCAGAGCAGGGGCGCTGTATACAATTGGTGTGGAAAGACGTTGCCATGCAGACA
>JAUMSA010000371.1 GCA_031293105.1 Butyricicoccus sp.
AGATGTGTATAAGAGACAGGCTTACGGGTGCGGTAGGGCTCGAGCCCAAGGATATCGATTGCCCAATCCACCTTCTTTTGAATCTCATCGGCGGGCACCTTCATATTTTTCAGGCCGTACCCGATATTTTTTTCCACCGTCATGTGCGGATACAAGGCATAGTTTTGAAAGACCATCGAGATGCCGCGATCCTTGGGAACCACCTCATTGACCCGCCTGCCATCGATGTACAGTTCGCCGCCTGTGATCTCCTCAAACCCGGCGATCATGCGCAAGGTGGTCGACTTGCCGCATCCGGAAGGCCCGACCAGGGCAATAAACTCCTTCGGCTCAATTTCCAGGTTGAAATTCTCCACCGTATTTTTATCCGAGCCCGGATACCGTTTGCAAATATCTTTAAATTCAATGAAACTCATAATCAGTTATCCCTCTTTCGAACCTGTTGACATAACGCCGGCCACAATTTGTTTGGAGAACAGTGCATAGATAATAATGACCGGGATGGTGACCAGTGTAATGACGGCAAGCGTCTGCCCCATGGTCGTATTCTCGTTGGCGGTGATGGAATTCAAGCCAATCTGTGCGGTCAGCAAGTCGCTCGATGTGAACACCAGCGAGGGCCAGAGATAGTCATTCCATACCCCGAGGAAGGTAAAGACGCTGACGGTTGCCACAACCGTTTTGGACATGGGCAGCACCATGGTAAAGAAGTACTTGACCGGGCCGCAATGGTCAAGCTGCGCCGCCTCGTACACATCATCCGGTAAGCTGACAAATACCTGCCGGAACAAGAAAATGTTAAACGGGTTTACAATCATCGGCAGGATGTAACCGATCACGGTATCCAGCAGTCCCAGCTTTGCGATAAATAGGAAATGAATCGTGATGACCGTTTCGGTGGGTACAATCAGCAGCATCAGGATGACCAGCAGCCACTGGTCACGGAACGGGAAGTTGATTTTGGCCAGCGCATATCCGGCCAGACCGTTCACAATAATGCCCAGTACAATCAGGATTGCCGCGTACAACAGCGTATTGGCCATATACCGCACAAAGTTGGTATCGGTCAGGATGGAGATATAATTGTCCAGAAAACCCCCGTCCGGAACCGGCGGGATGAACGCCGCCACCGAGTTCATATCCGCGGTGATGGCTGCATCCGGCTTGAAGGAGTTGGCCAGCATCCAGATGACCGGAAACAGAAAGAATATGCTCAAGATCAGCAGGAAGGCGACAAGCAGCCAGTTAAGACCTCGCTGTTTTTTTGTTAACATGACGTTCCTCCTTATCCTTGGTCAACACATTTTGGACAATGGTCAGCACAACCACGAAGATCGTAAATACAATCGCCATGGTAGATGCCAGACCCATCTCCCAGTTCACCGTACCGGTTTCATAAATGTCATATACAATCGTGTAGGTGGAGTGGTCGGGACCGCCGCCGGTCATAACCATCGGCTGCACCAGCATACGGAATGCACCGATTGTGACCGTGATAAACACGAACACGCACAAGGGCTTGAGCTCCGGCAACGTAATATCGCGGAATTTCTGCCATTCGGTTGCGTGGTCCATCTCCGCCGCTTCATACAGGGCCGGGTTGATATTTTGAAGGCCGCCCAAGAAAATAATCATCTGGTACCCCACGCCCTGCCATACACTCATCACGGCAATGGAGGGCAGCGCCTGCTTGGAGCTATAAATAAATGCCTGCGCATCGATGCCGAAATTGGAAAGCAGCGTATTTAAAATACCTTCCGGGCTGTAAATCTGTATCCAGAGGGTGGATACAACCGCCAGGGACATGACCACCGGGATGAAGAAAGCCACTTTAAAGTATTTCTTGCAGTGCGCCGCTTTGTGGATGGCCAGCGCCAGCACCAACGCCCCCACGCATTGCAGCGGCACGATGATAATAACAAATTTCACCGTGTTGAAAAAGGCGGATACGAAGAGATCATCCTTAAAGATGGAAAAGTAGTTTTCCAAACCGACAAAATGGGTCAAATCGGGATTCAGGGCAAAGTAGTCGGTAAAGCTGAACCCGAATGTCAGCAGCAATGGCAGAAAGAGGAACAGGGTCAGCAAGATCAGCGCCGGTCCGAAAAATGCCATGCCCATGATTGCGTTTTTCTGTTTCATGATGTTCTCGTATAACGCTCCAGCTTAGCGTCAATCCTTTCTACAGCTTTATCCAGTTCGGTTTGTGCATCCTTGCCGCTCAGGGCGATGCTTTCGAGCGCCTGCTGGAACGAGGTGCTCACCTGCGGATAAACAGGGGTCTTGGGACGCGGGTGCCCATACTGGCTGAGTTGTTCGTATAGGGCGCGGTAATTTTCATCGGTGCGGAACACGTCGATCTGCTCAAAGGCCGCATAGGTCGAGGGGAAGTTTTTGGTCTGCTCCCACATCTGTACGCCGCTCTCGACACCGCTCATATACTTGACCAGCTCGGTCGCGGCCTCAATATCTTCCGCGTCGGTGGACGCTGCAAACGCCCAGGAGCCGGTCGGTGTATAGCGTCCGCCGTCCCAATCATCGCTGACAATATAGGGGGCCACGCCCAGATGGAGGTCGGGGTAGCTGGTGTAGGCGGTATTCACTTCCCATGCGCCGTCAAACTTAAAGGCCGCCCGCCCGCTTTCAAACAGCTTATCAATCGGCGCCTCGGACATATAGCCATGCTCCACGATCGACCGGAACAATTCCATGGTCTCTACATTTTCCGGCGAATTGAAAATGCCGTCCACGGTCATACCATCCTCGCTTACCATATCGCTCCCGTTTGACCATACAAAGGGGGCATAGTAATAGATGCTCGTTTCCCCGACCGGGAAGGTCATATCCAGCGGATAGCCGCCCAATTCGTCCATCATCGGTTTGAGCTTTTCCAAGATGTCCATAAACTCGCTCCACGTCCACGGGTGGTCGGCTGTGGGAACTTCGATGCCGGCTGCATCCAGGATATCTTTGTTATAGTACAGCCCTACGCTCGATTCCATTACACCCAGCGCATACAGCTGTCCGTCATAGGTGCCTTGCTCCAGAATGGATTCCAGGTATGTACTGCGCTCCTCTTCGGTCAGTTCGGCCAGCGGCTGGATGATGCCATTGGCGGCATAGGCCGCGATATTGGGGCCATCCACCGTCAGAACGTCTGGCAGCATGCCGGACATCACCGATGCGTTGATCTTATCCGAATAACCGCCGCCGCTGTCGTTGCGTGGTACAAATTCAATATCTGCAAAGTACTTGCCATCAAACGCCTCATTAAAGCGGTCTACGGCCTGCCGGTATACCTGGCCTTCCTCGGTGTCTTCAATGGAATGTACCCAGATTGATAAATACTCTTCGCCTGGGTCAAACCCTTCCTGTTCACCTGGTAACGGGTCTTTCTTCTGGCATCCAGCCAGGCAACAGATCACTGCAAGCAGCGCTGTGATACCCAGCAATCGCTTTTTCATGTGCACCTTTCCCTTCTTTTCCAAAGTGACAACGAATAACCGGTAAAGTTACCGGTTACTTTAGTTTGATGATATCACTTTCCCATAAGATACGTCAATGACAAATGCAAAGCCCACTCGATTTTTGTAAAGTCCTACATTTTTTCCATATTGGATTTGTCTATATTGGATATGACCGATTTTGGCCCGGTTCCGCATGGTTGAAAGCCATTTTGTATTCTGTTATACTACTATTGAAAGCACGAATGCCGGGGGTATCACCATGAAACGCAAAAAAGTCACATTTTCTGACATTGCAGCATATACGAATTTTTCCAAAACCACCATCTCGCGTTATTTTAATAACCCCGATTCCTTGACGCTGGAAAACCAACAGAAAATTGCAGATGCGCTTGTTGCATTGGACTACCGCGAGAACAAAGTGGCCCGCATTCTGGCAAACGGACAGACCGAATTTGTAGGACTGATCATCCCCAACCTCTATATGCACTATTACTCGGAAATGCTCAACTGCATTCTGAACACATACGAACAATTTGGCTATAAATTCCTTGTGTTTGCCGGTCACGACCGAAAAGATATTGAAGAACAGTATATCCGCGAACTGCTGGCCTACAACATCGAGGGCATGATTATTTTAAGCCCCACCATCCCTTCCGCAGAACTGGCCGATTTCGGTGTGCCCATCGTCACCATTGAACGGGAGGACGCCCATGTGTGCAGCGTCAATACCGATAATTATATGGGGGGCGTCCAAGCCACCAGCCTGCTTTGCAAAAGCGACTGCGATGTGCTCATCCACGTCAATGGCAATCTTCCCGCGCACGTCCCGGCATACGGGCGAATTCAAGGCTTTTGCGACATCTGCCAGGAACACAACCTGCGCCATGAATTAATCTTGACCGATTTGGGCAATACTTTTGCAGAAAATCAGACACAAATCTCCCGCATTGTCGACCAGTTGGAAAAAAAATATCCCCAGGAGCGCAAAGGTATCTTCATGCCCAACGACACCCATGCCAACATCCTGCTCAATCTTTTGATTCAACGGTTTGGCGCCTTGCCGGACACGTATCAAATCGTAGGGTTTGACGGTTCACCCATTTCCGCCGAAGCCGTCATCCCCATCAGCACCGTCGCCCAACAGACCAAGCACCTTGCGACCGAAGCCATGGAATTGCTGGTCCAGCAGATGACCGAACGCAAAAAACGCCGGCCGGTCGAAGTCACCACACTGATCCATAAAATCGTCCCCCCTGTCTTGATTTGCCGCCAAACGACCCATTGACACAAAAAGAGAATCGCCAGCTTTCCGACTATTCTCTTTTTACATGTCACAATATCTACTCATCCCAGCGCCTAGCAAGACACTTATCTTCTTTTGTGTAAAGCAGGTCAAATCTTGTTTTGTCCTTCAAAATTCATCCACATTATTCAGATAAAAAATCCCCAAAACCTGACGGTTCCGGGGATTTTGAAAACTTTTCGATAAAGTTTAGCGCTTGCTGAACTGGGGAGCGCGACGTGCAGCCTTCAGGCCGTACTTCTTACGTTCCTTCATACGCGGGTCACGTGTCAGGAAGCCAGCAGCCTTCAGGGTCGGACGGTAAGCATCCGAATCCGCCTGCAGCAGGGCACGGGAAATACCGTGACGAATTGCACCAGCCTGGCCGGTGAAGCCGCCGCCGGTTACGGTGCATTCGATGTCGAACTTACCGATAGTGCCGGTAGCTTCCAGCGGCTGACGAACGATCAGCTTCAGGGTTTCCAGACCAAAGTAGTTGTCAATGGTGCGGTTGTTAATCTTGATCTCGCCGGTACCGCCCGGGAAAAGACGTACTCTTGCAACAGAGGACTTTCTTCTGCCGGTACCGTAGAAATATGCTTTCTTAGGCGTATACATGGATTATTTCCTCCTTACAAGAATTACTTGTCCCAAACTTCGGGCTTCTGCGCTGCATGGTTGTGCTCAGCGCCCTTGAAGATCTTCAGACGGGTAGCCGACTGACGGCCGATGCTGTTCTTCGGGAGCATGCCCTTAACAGCCAGCTGCATAGCCAGTTCCGGCTTTTCAGCCATCAGGGTGCGGTACTGAACTTCCTCCAGGCCGCCAACCCAGCCGGTGTGATAACGGTAATACTTCTGCTCCAGCTTCTTGCCGGTCAGAACCTCCTTCTCTGCGTTGATGATGATGACGAAA
>JAUMSA010000374.1 GCA_031293105.1 Butyricicoccus sp.
GTATCCATGTTTACGTCATCCAACTTGACTGCAATAACATTGACACCCTTGACATCACGCGAAACATTGAACAGGTCAACGAGCTGCATGTTTGCGATTTTTGCCGAGAGCTTATCGATGTTCTTGCCCATCTCCCGGATATCGCACATAACTTGCTCCACACGCTGAAGCAGCTCCGACGGCGTAGTCTTCAGTGCCTTGGCTGCATCGGTCAGCATACGCTGCTTTTCGTTGATAAACGCCAAAACGCCCTTACCGGTAATGGCCTCAATACGGCGTACACCAGCTGCAACCGATGCCTCGCTGATGATCTTGAAGATACCAGCCTGGGCTGTGTTGGATAGATGGGTACCGCCACATAGTTCAATCGAAAAGTCGCCTGCCTGAACAACGCGAACCCGATCGCCGTACTTTTCACCAAACAATGCCATTGCACCGCGCTTTTTGGCTTCATCAATCGGCATCTCCTCGGTGACAACCGGATAGCCCGCCAAAATCGCATCGTTGACCATTTCCTCGACCTGCATCAGTTCTTCCGGGGTGAGTGCCGCAAAATGGGTAAAGTCGAACCGAACATGGTCCGCATCGGTATACGAGCCCGCCTGCTCAACATGAGTACCCAGAACGGTACGCAATGCCTTTTGCAGCAAATGCGTTGCGGTGTGCGAGCGTGCAATCGCCTGCCGGCGAGCCAGATCAATCTTGGCATCGACCGTATCTTCGACGGCCAGCACACCCGATTCTACTACACCGCTATGCAGGAACTTGCCGTCCTTGGTCTTCTGCACATCCTGAATGGTAACGACCGCACCCTTGGTGCTGGTAAGCGTACCATGGTCGGGCACCTGTCCGCCCGATTCGGCATAGAACGGCGTATGGTCGAGCACAACAGTAACCTTCTCACCGGTTGCAGCCGAACCAGCCAGCTCGCCGTTGGCGACAATCGCCAGAACAGTTGCCTGCTCCTCAAAGACGGTATATCCATCAAACTGAGTCTTAATCGACTTGTCCAGACCCAGGTCTTCGCTGGCCCAGCCCAAATCCCCCATCTTCTTGCGGTCTTCACGCGCACGCTTACGTTGCTCGTCCATCAAGGCATCAAAACCAACGCGGTCGGTCGTCATGCCCTGTTCTTCCAGGATTTCAAGCGTCAGATCAATCGGGAAGCCGTAGGTATCGTACAGCTTGAAGGCATCTGCTGCGGGCAGCTCGGTTTTGCCTTCGCCTTTGACGGTTGCAATCATATCATTGAGAATGGACAGACCGGAGTCAATGGTCGCATCAAAGCGCGCTTCTTCCATCTCGATGACCTTGTGGATATAGGCGCTCTTTTCATGCAGTTCCGGGTATGCTCCGCCGCTCTCTTCAATCACGGTATCGCACACTTCGCACAAGAACGGGCGATTGATACCCAGCAACTTACCATGACGGGCGGCACGGCGCAGAAGACGGCGCAATACATAGCCGCGTCCTTCGTTGGACGGGATGACACCATCGCAGACCATCATAACCGTCGAACGGATATGGTCGGTGATAACGCGTAACGAAATGTCAGTCTTTTCATCCTTGTGATATTCCACACCGGCAATACGCTCAATATGCTTCATGATATTGCGCACCGTGTCCACTTCAAACAGCGAACCGACGCCCTGTACTACACAGGCCAAGCGTTCCAGACCCATACCGGTATCGATGTTCTTCTGCTTCAGTTCGGTGTAGTGGCCATGGCCGTCGTTATCAAACTGAGAAAAAACGTTGTTCCACACTTCCATGTAGCGGTCGCAGTCACAGCCGACCGTGCAGCCCGGCTTGCCGCAGCCAAATTCCGCGCCGCGATCGTAGTAAATTTCCGAACACGGGCCGCAAGGACCGGAGCCATGTTCCCAGAAGTTATCCTCCTTGCCAAAGCGGAAAATGCGTTCAGCAGGGATGCCGATTTCCTTGTTCCAAATCTCGAAAGCTTCCTCATCGTCCTGATAGATGGACGGATATAGCAGGTTCGGGTCAATGCCGACCCACTCCGGAGAGGTCAGGAACTCCCAGCTCCAGTGGATGGCTTCCCGCTTGAAATAGTCGCCAAACGAGAAATTGCCCAGCATTTCAAAGAAAGTGCCATGACGAGCCGTCTTACCGACGTTTTCAATATCACCGGTACGGATGCACTTCTGGCAGGTTGTGACACGGTGACGGGGCGGCTCGATCTCGCCGGTGAAGTAGGGCTTCATCGGCGCCATACCCGAGTTGATCAGGAGCAGCGACGCATCATTCTGCGGAATCAGCGAAAAACTGGGCAACCGCAGATGGCCTTTGCTTTCAAAAAATTTCAGATACATTTCCCGAAGCTCATTTAAGCCTCTATACTGCATAGCGGTATTCCTCCAATAATTTAAAAAATAGAAAAAGCCTCCGCCCAAATCTAGGGGCGAAGGCTCTGCTTCACGGTACCACCCTAATTACCGGAAAATCCGGTATCTCAGGTCCCTTAACGCGGGAAAACGTCTTGTTTTCACAAGAAACTCCGAAATGGCTGTCTTGCACGTTTGGCCAAGGGCTTTCACCGTTCCCCTCTCGCTTTGGGCTACTTTGCAACACTCGTTTCATCATCGTCTATGACATATTGCTCCATTATTGTACCACATTCTACGGATTTGTCAATCATTCTCGACGTTTTTTCACGCTTCGGATTTGGAAACCTGGAGTTCTTTTTCCCGCCGCAGGATAGCAAATGGGTCAACCTCAAACGGGAACTCAATCGTAAACCGCATTTCGGGATGATGAAACACATCCAAGGTCTCCCCTGCTTCATCTACAACTGCATCAGCGGTGAAGGTGTAAGGCGGTTTGCCCGGCTGCACCAGCTCCAGCACATTGCCGCGGTAAAAACGGTTTTTCAGGGCAAAGGTCGCCCGTGACCCCTCTACTGAAACCGGCATACCGGTCACTTCCCAATCGCGCAGATATTGACTATCTTCATAATACTGCCCATTGGGATCACCGAAGTAAAAGCCCGTATAATAATTGCGATGGCTGACCTTGCCGACCTCTTCGTGGATATCCTTTGGAAGCACAAATCCATCCGGATTTTCGCAATAGGCGTCCACAGCGCGGCGGTATGCTGACGTGATGCCAGCCGCATAATACGCGGTTTTGTTTCGCCCCTCGATTTTAAAAGAGGTAATACCTGCGTCAACAAGTTCCGGAATGTGATCGATCATACACA
This sequence comes from Butyricicoccus sp., assembly GCA_031293105.1. Taxonomy (GTDB): domain Bacteria; phylum Bacillota; class Clostridia; order Oscillospirales; family Butyricicoccaceae; genus Butyricicoccus_B. Next base: position 3,221 of record JAUMSA010000374.1, read on the forward strand.
GATCCTTGGAGTTGTAAAGGTAGGTTCCCCCCTCGCCTTCTACAACTGGGAAATACTCACCCGGCCGCTTTTCTTCGACCAGATTATATTTCCAGCGGCAAGGTTGCGCACAAGCGCCATGGTTGGCATCACGTCCGGTGAGGTACTGCGAAATCAGGCAACGCCCCGAATACGAAATGCACATGGCACCGTGGACAAACGCCTCGATTTCAAGGGATTTCGGGGTTTTCTGCCGAATCTCTGCAATGTCGTCCAAACACAGTTCACGAGCCAATACAATGCGCTCGGCTCCTAAATCGGCCCAGAAGTTTGCCGCTTCATAATTGAGGATGCTGGTCTGGGTGCTAATGTGGAGCGGTACGCGTGGCGCATACCGCTTGGCCAGTGCCACGACACCAACATCCGCGACAATCAGCGCATCGGCTCCCGCTTCCTGTAAAAACTCTAAATAAGCCGGCAGAGCTTTCAGATCAGCGTTGGATGGGATAATATTGACCGTAATGTAGCATTTCACGCCGCGTGCATGTGCATAGGCGATGCCCTGTTTCAGGGCATCGTCATCAAAGTTGGCTGCGGCGGCACGCATACCGAATGACTTTCCGGCCAGATACACAGCGTCGGCTCCATAGGCAATGGCAAAGCGCAGTTTGTCAAAATCCCCTGCCGGTGCTAGAATCTCAGGTTTTTGCTTCATATTATTCTCCGGTATCCTCCTCGCCGCTACTGTTTGCCGCCTCAGCAAAGGCCTCCGCAGCCTTTTCCTTGTTGCGTTCGTGTTCGCTGTTAGTAGTTGCAAACAAATGCGAACCATCGGGCATCGCAACGTAGAAATAATAATCATGATCAGACGGATGCGATGCGGCATAAAGCGCATTATAGCCCGGGTTACAAATCGGTCCCGGCGGTAAACCTTCATGTAGATAGGTATTGTAAGGCGTATCGGTTTTCAGGTCAGCCGAGGTCAGCGTACCGCTGGTACGGCCCAAACCATACAGCACCGAGGCATCGATTTCCAGATACGGGAACCGGGAACTGTTCAGACGGTTATAGATGACACCTGCGATCATCGCAAATTCCTCGGGCACCTTGGCTTCGCGTTCAACCAGAGAAGCAATGGTTACGATTTCATCCATTGACCGGTCGAGTTCTTTAGCGCCTTCCTTGATAGCATCATCATAACGGTCATCAAAGTTGTTCAACATTTTGTTAACAACATCCTTCACCGCATCGCCATTCTTATAGAAGGTATAGGTATCTGGGAACAAATAACCTTCCAGCCAATTATCCTCTGGCGGTAACTTGTCCTGCAAGAATTCATGTTTAAACGGATAATTGTTCAACGCCTCGTCCAGATCCTCTTCCGTACAAACATGGTTATCAATCAATGTCTGCTTAATCTGTTCCAGCGTATAGCCTTCCGGAATGGTCACTTCGACCGTCTGTTTTTTGTCCGCATTGCGAAGCGCCAGAACAATCTGGTTATAGTCCATGGCCGGGCTGAGTTCATAAGTGCCGGCCAATACCTCATCATTTTTGTGGGTCACGGTCAGGAAGAGTTTGAAAACCAATCCATAGTTGACGATGCCTTCTTTATCAAGCTGTCCGCTCAACTTGGAGATTTTGGTATTCTCTTCCACGGTAAACTGAACCGTATCTTCATCCTTGACTAAGGCGAAAACATCATTAGCAACAAAAATAACGATCAGGGAGAGTACAACAGCGATCGCAATTACGACCAATAAATAGACCAACGAACCGCCGCAGCCGTTTGGAGATCGCTTTTTTTTATGCCGGCGCCGTCTTGTCTGGGTCGGCCGCTCGTAGTCCCCTACCCGATAGTATTCCGGGGTTCTATCTTGTGAATCCATACAATCCTCCAATCAATCTATTTTAAATCACACCGAATACAGTTTTGGCAAAAAAAGCCAAGATAAACGCAATCGATGCCGGATTCCCGATAATGGCGCGAATAGCAACCAAGGTGTGCTGCCCCTGTGCAAAGTGGGGCACCCGGCCAGCTAGCAGCAAACGTTCGACTGTACCGAGTGATAAGTAAATAAATAAAAGTACAAGAATCAGGCAAATGGACGGGAAATAGTTCCATATACCAAAGACACTGTATACCTCCGTGCACCAAAGAATAATCAGATAAAAGAGATTATTCACCAAATGCGCAATGGCAGCGGGCCAGATGGAATCATAAACAAAGGTCAGCCAGCCAAAGACCATGCCTGCAACCAGCGGGCCTAAAAAATTGTATAAGGACCCATGCAGCATGGCAAAGACCAGTGCAGATAATACAATGCTTAGTCCTGTACCGGCATAGCGGCTGAAAATGCGGAAGATTGCTCCGCGCATATAAATTTCCTCAACAATAGCCGGCACAATCACAATGGCAAACAAATAAAGAAGGAAATGTCCGCCAATGTCGGAAGCATGAAAGGATGCCGGATTCATCGCAGAAACATCC
>JAUMSA010000379.1 GCA_031293105.1 Butyricicoccus sp.
TCCTATATCTCACCACACCGAGATTGGTTGCTCTTCTCGGTATGATAGACAAGAATTTCCCGACATACTTTATAGTCAAAGCATTTATTATCGAAGAGTGTCCGGATTTATACAAGGATATACTCGATATCGTTGCTGAAAGCGAGGTACAGCAAAACTATATTTTCAAGAACTTCGCAGAATTCTTTGGTAGGGATGGAGTTTCTGATCTGCTAAAGCGCCTCGTTATATCCGATTTCGCCGTAGATAAGCAGTTAAGCAAATGGGATATGATTTCAAAAAAAGAAGGTATCGGCTACATTGACTTTGAGTTGATTCGTGTGTATAGACGCTTTGTTGACTTAGATGTACTATCGAAAGATGAGCATGACATAGCTCAAAAGTATATTCTTGAAATGGATATGACAGAAATGGCTTCTATTCTTGCTACCCATATCGAGAAGTTTGAATCATTACTTCTTTCTGCGGTTGATACAGAGAAAGGTCAAGCCGTCCTGAAAAAAGTTACAAAGACAATCACAAAGAACATCCAGATCAAGCTGGAGAACTTTTTAGGAGAGAAATAATGAGTAGCATAGTAATAGGAAAACACACATTAGAGTCTCTCACGTCGGGGATGTATTCAGATCCTTATGTTGTGTTCAGAGAATACATACAGAATAGTGTAGATTCCGTAGATGAAGCAATTCGTGCTGGTGTAATGACTCTAGGTTCAGAACAAATCGTAGTAAAATTAGTACCGACAGAGAATCAGATCGTTATTTCTGACACCGGTCTTGGTATTCCGGCATCAGAAGTTGAAAAGACACTGATTAGTATAGGCAATTCTAAAAAGTCATCAGAAAGCTCTCGTGGTTTCCGTGGGATTGGTCGATTATCAGCTTTGAGTTATTGCAAACGATTGACCTTCACCACTTCATATAAGGGTGAAGCCATTGCCACGCAGATAATCATTGATGCTTCTAAACTGGCCGAGGTGTTGGCAGACGATTCCCATGCTGATGTAACAGTTGTTGATGTGCTTGAAAGCGTGTATACGACGTTAACTAAACCTGAAAAAGACGAAGAACATTATTTTTCTGTGCAGTTAGATGGCGTTGACACAAATTCGCGCTTGCTTTCTTATGCCGAGGTTGAGGATTACTTAACGCAAAATGCACCGGTGCCATATAGCCCGGATTTTGTCTGGGGAAAAGAAATCGTAAAACGCCTTCAAAATGAGGGCTTGACTATTAGCTCCTACAATATTTCCTTAGAGTATGGCACTCGTGTAGCTCCCCTATATAAACCATACCGCGATCAGTTCATAGTAGATAAAGGCAAAAGTATAACTGATACAGTTCAGGATATCCAAATTGTCAAGATCCCAAATGACCGAGAAACATTAACTGCTATTGGGTGGTTAGGTAAGACAGGCTACAAAGGGAGTATCTACGAGAAAGCTGTTAAGGGTATACGACTGCGTAAAGGAAATATTCTTATTGGAGATCACCAAACATTGAATGTTGTTTTCAAAGATGCGCGGTTTAATGGATGGTCTATTGGTGAAATCTTTGCCATAGACAAGCTACTTATCCCTAATGCCCGGAGAGACAATTTTGAAAAAAACCCTGCTTATTTCGCTCTTTTTGAACAGTTGATGACCCTTGCGGCAGAAATTACGCGGGATATTAGAGCTACTTCATTAAAGAGAAATTCGCTTCTATCGAATGCTATAAGTCAGCTTAATGAAACAGCACAACAAGCAGCCTCGGCAATAGATCAAGGCGTCTCAGGAGTTCAAAAAGGACTGATAACCAAAAAGCTGAAAGAAGCTCATGCGGCAGTCTCTAATTCAATGATCAACGGCGATTCTGAGCAGTATTGTCAGGATATTGCTTTTGCTGAATTGGATATGCTGATTGGCAAACTCAAAGGCACCACAAAATATAAAGCTCTCAATACTATTGATTCGCTGACAAACACTGAGAAGAAAATATTAGAACGCGTGATTTATATTATTGAGACCCTTGAATTAAATAATGCGGACATCATTATCGATGCTATTTTGGATAACTTCTCCTCAAGGCCTCTACCATCTGACAAAGCGCAAGGCTGAGTTATCTCTGCCAAATAAAACTCAATAATTGCTTTAAAATCGATTCATAAAATGCTATAATGTCTGTGAGAGGATGTGGTCGATATGAAGCAACTCGGCAAAAGGTTGCGTGCCTTGCGGGAAAGCCTATCCCTTTCTCAAGCAAAGTTGGCAGAGCTTTTAAGCATCACTCAGTCCAGCCTTAACCGCTATGAAAACGGACAATCAACTCCATCGGTTGATCTATTGCGCAAATATGCGGACTTCTTTGATGTTTCCATGGACTACATCTTTGGACGCTGCGACGAGCCCCAGGGAAAGCTGTATCAATATGAGCCGAAGGTATGGAAGAGCGCCGCTGAGATGGAGCAGTTCGTGGAAATGTGCTTTGACCCGAAATCACCCTACTACAACCGCTTGAAAGAATCTGTTCTGCGGATGTTTTCAGAAGAATCCAACGAGTAAGGGGGTGTCAGCGTGAACGCTGTGATTTATGCCCGCTATTCCAGCGAAGGTCAGCGTGAGGAGAGCATTGACGGCCAGATCCGGGAGTGCATGGAGTATTGCGCCAAGAACGGCATGACCGTGGTGAAGGAGTACATTGACCGGGCGCTCTCTGCCAAGACGGACAACCGCCCCGACTTCCAGCGGATGATCAAGGACAGCGCCAAGGGGTTGTTTGATGTGGTGGTTGTCTGGAAGCTGGACCGATTTGCCCGCAACCGCTATGACAGTGCCCACTACAAGGCCGCCCTGAAAAAGAACGGTGTGCGGGTGGTCTCCGCCAAAGAAAATATTGCTGACGGCCCGGAGGGCATCATTCTGGAATCCATGCTGGAGGGCATGGCTGAGTATTATTCTGCTGAGCTTTCTGTAAAGGTCATCCGTGGCCACACAGAAAATGCCCTCAAGTGCAAGTACAACGGCGGCACTCCTACCTTTGGCTTTGTTATTGACGCCGACAAGCACTACCAGCCTGATCCGGTTACCGCCCCGGTGGTGCTGGACATCTTCAAGATGTATGACACCGGTTCCACCATGAAGCAGATTGTAGACTACCTGAACGATCTGGGTGTGACTACGGTGCGTGGCCGACCGGCTGACTTGAACTTTATCTCCGGGATTCTACATAACCGAAAGTATCTCGGAGAGTACAAGTACCGGGACATTGTGGTGCCCAACGGTATCCCTGCCCTGGTTCCGGCAGACCTGTTTGAGCGTGTGCAGGTGCAGATGAAGAAAAACAAAAAGGCCCCAGCCCGTCATAAGGCTGAGGACGACTACCTGCTGACCACCAAGCTGTTTTGTGGTCACTGTAAGGCCATGATGGTGGGCGAAAGCGGGACAAGCGGCACCCAAGGGAGAAAATACCACTATTACCGCTGTGTCAACAGTAAAAAGAGAAAAATCTGCACCGCTAAGCACAAAAGTGTTCGGAAAGAGCCACTGGAGCAGGCTGTGGTCAGTTCCGTCATGCGGAATATCATGGATGATGCCTTTGTGGAATATTTCGTCGATCAGGCATTGGCGTTGCAGGGGCAGGAAAGCAACGAGCTGCCCTCCCTGCGTCGTCAGCTGGCGGATACGGAGAAAGCAATCGACAATATGCTCAACGCTATCCAGGCAGGGATTTTCAACGCTTCCACTAAGCGCCGTTTGGACGAGCTGGAGGCCACCAAAGAAAAGCTAGAGCTGAGTATCAATGTCATCGCCGGAGTAAAATAGACCTATACGCCGGGCAAAAATTGACCCACGCCTAAAGACCGGCTATCTTAAAAGTGTGTCGAATACTTTTAAGGGAGATGGCCGAATGATTAGGAGTGGGCTGATAC
>JAUMSA010000011.1 GCA_031293105.1 Butyricicoccus sp.
TCCCGCAGTTCCAGTATTTCTTTCTCATGTTCTTGAATATGACTGTATTTTCTCGGCATAACAAAGACCTCCTGTGGTAGTTCCATTCTACCACAAGAGGCCTTCTTTTTTCATTGTCCGTTTTTACTGGTTCGGTTCACATGCCGGACGCTTTTTCTTTTACTTGACTTTTTCGATGTGCCAGATATCGTTGGCGTATTCCGCAATCGTGCGGTCGGACGAGAATTTGCCGGAGTTGCAAATATTCATCCAGCACTTGCGCGCAAAGCCCAGACGGTCCTTATAGTCGCGGCTGGCACGCTTGCGGGCCTCCAAATAGCGGTCCAGGTCGAGCAGCAGGAAATACTGGTCGGGACGATGCCAAGCCGAACCGTAGACGATCGAGTCGTGCAGTTCGCGGAAGATGCCCGAGCCGCCGTCGTTCAGGGTGCCGTCGATCAGGGCATCCAGAATGCGCTTGACGCGGCGGTCGTGATGGTAGGTCCAGTTGGGGTTGTAACGCTCGGCCACGTCGCGGATCTCATCCACGGTCGCGCCAAAGCGGTAGTTGTTCTCCTCGCCGGCTTCCTCGAAAATTTCGATGTTCGCGCCGTCGTAGGTACCCATGGTGACCGCACCGTTGGCCATGAGCTTCATGTTGCCCGTACCGGATGCTTCCTTACCGGCGGTCGAAATCTGCTCGGAAATGTCGGCAGCTGCGACCAGCTTCTCGGCGTAGGAGACATTGTAGTTGGAAACAAATACAACATTCAAGATGCCGCGCACCTGCGGGTCGCTGTCGATGACGCGAGCCACTTCGTTGATGAGCTTGATGATGCCCTTGGCACGCTTGTAGCCGGGCGCGGACTTGGCGCCGAAGATGAAGGTCGTGGGCGTAAAGTCGGTCAGGCTGCCTTCCTTGATCTCATAGTAGATCTCCAGAATTGCCAGGATGTTGAGGAACTGACGCTTGTACTCGTGCAGACGCTTGATCTGGATGTCAAAGCAGGTGTTGGGATCAATGTGGATGCGGTCCTTCTTCCAGATGTAATCGGCCAAGCGCTTGTGGTTATCCATCTTGATCTGGGCGACGCGCTCCATGATGGCGTCATCGGAAACGAACTTCTCCAGCTTCTTAAGCTGGCTCAAATCGGTCTTCCACGACTCGTTGCCGAGCAGCTCGGTCAGCAGGTCGCTCAGTTCCGGATTGCACAGGGCCAGCCAGCGGCGCTGGGTGATGCCGTTGGTCTTGTTCTGGAAACGCTCAGGATAAACGGCATACCAATCCTTGAGCGCGTCATTTTTGAGGATTTCGGTGTGCAGACGGGCCACGCCGTTGACATAGCTGGACGCAAAGATGGCCATGTATGCCATGTGCACGGTCTCATGCTGGATGATGCGCATAGTCTGTGCCTTGTCTCCCGGCACACCCTTGCTGGCCAGTTCGCGGCCCAGCGCCTCGTCGACCTTGACGATGATGTCATATACGCGCGGGATGGTCGCGATCATCAGGTGCTGGCTCCACTTTTCGAGCGCTTCGGCCAGGATGGTGTGGTTGGTGTAGGCAAAGACCTTCTTGCAGATGTCGAGCGCCTGATCGAACGACAGGTTCTCGCCATCGGTCAGCAGGCGGATGAGCTCCGGAATCGAGATAACCGGATGGGTGTCGTTGAGCTGGATGGCGTTCATCTCGGCAAAGTGCGAGAAATCGTTGCCATAGGTCTTCTTATACTTGCGGATGATGTCCTGCAGCGACGCCGAGCAGAAGAAATACTGCTGCTTCAGGCGCAGAATCTTACCGGCATCGGTCGAGTCGTTCGGATACAGCACGCGCGAGATATCCTCGGCGCGGTTGGCGGCAGCCACCGACTTGTCGTACTGCTGCTCATTGAACAGGTTAAAGTCAAACGGCTTTTCGGCCTCGGCCTGCCACAGGCGCAGGGTGCCGATGTTCTTGGTGTTGTAGCCGATGATAGGCATATCATAGGGAACTGCCACGATGGTCTGGTCGGCAAAATGCACGATGACCTTTTCGTCCTCGCGGCGCAGACCCCACGGATCACCAAAGCGTGTCCAGTCGTCGGCTTCTTCGAGCTGGAAGCCGCCCTGAATCTTCTGCTTGAACAGACCATATTTATAACGGATGCCGTAACCGTCGAGCGGCAGGTCGAGCGTTGCCGCCGAATCGAGGAAGCAGGCCGCCAGACGGCCCAGGCCGCCGTTGCCGAGGGCGCAGTCTTCCACGTCCTCAAACGCCTGCAGCGATGTGCCGCTCTCTTCGAGCAGTTCGCCAACTTCCTTGGTCATACCCAGGCACAGCAGATTGTTGTAAATCATGCGGCCCATGAGGAACTCTGCCGAAAAATAATAGGCATGGCGCTGGTTCTGGTGCTTGGCCGCACTCTCCTGCCAGCGATCTGCGATTTCGGCCATGATGGCTTTGGATACGGCCATATGCAGCTGTTCCGGCTTCGCCTGATCGGGCGTGGTATGGTAATCGCTCTTTAGCTGAAACTGGATGGCTTCCATAATGGCTTGTTTCTTCATACAAATCCTTCTCTCTTTACAAAAATAACCCCGGGATAGTTGCTCTTGCAGCCGTGTGCGTCACGGCAACGGCGGAAGGGGCCTTTCCCTGCCGCAAAGGTACTTCTGTGTATAGAATATCATATCCCTGCTCTTTTTTTCAAGGTATCCCGCTATTTTCATATCACTTTGTCTAGTTTCTCGAATTTGCAATTGACATTTTCACGATTTTTTGTCTATCTTTTAGGGTATTTTACACAATTTTCAAGCCCTCTTTTCTCC
>JAUMSA010000013.1 GCA_031293105.1 Butyricicoccus sp.
GAGCAAGATTGCTTCGGGTCTAATTTTATGCAGAAAGGAAGAAAAACACATGAAAATCCTGGTTGTAGAACCCAATAAGGCACCGCATGGTACCGATATTCCTTCAACCCTTGCAAACATGCAGGCCATTGTCGCAAAAAGCAAGTATAACCACTTGGATAACCGAACAAAATGTCTTTGAAGGAGGAATTGCTATGAGCAGTTTATTTCCGATGCCCCCCAAAGCTTCGCCACCTGACACGACGGGGACAAAAATTCAGATCGACGCAGGCACATTTCAGGTGATGCGCACTTACGCTGGCAGTTGCCCGGCCCGTGATTTACTTGGCCAGCGCGTCCTGAAAGCAGTACACACAGCATCATCCATTGACGGAGGAATCGGCACTGCGGTATAATCGAGGTGTGAGCCGGTTCGGAAAGGAGTTTACCCATGAGAACCGGTAACCGAACGCTGGTGTTCGCCTATCTGCGCCTTTCCAACGAGGAAGCGCATGGAGGCGAATCCTCCAGTATTGCAAACCAAAGACAAATTATCCAAGACCACTGCCGTCGCTACGGACTGACACTGGTGCGTGAGTTCGTCGACGACGGCTACTCGGGCGGCAATTTTGATCGTCCAGCGTTTCAGGATATGTTGCGGCAGCTTGCCGCTGGCAAAGCCAATATGGTCATTACCAAGGACCTATCCCGCCTGGGGCGCGATATGCGCGAAGCCAGCTACTATGCCGAGCAGTTTTTTCCGGAACATGGCATCCGCTACTTGACGATTGCAGATAATTTTGATACTGCAAACGAAAACGTCATGGCGCCATTCCAATTTGCCATGAACGAGGTCTATCTGCGCGATGGCTCGCGGAAGGTCAAAGAGGTCCTGCGCAGCAAGCGGGAAAACGGGCAGTATTGTGCCTGCCCGCCATACGGATACCGCAAAGACCCGGCGGCTCCAAACCGCCTGACCCCGGACGAGCAGACAGCGCCCATTGTGCAGCGTATTTTCGAGCGGGCAGCCGCCGGGGATTCCTCGCGCAAGATTGCGCTGGATTTGAACAAGGATGGCGTGATTCCGCCGCTCAAATATCGTGTACTGTTCCGCGACGATTTCAGCGCAGAAGGTGCCGCGCGGGCGTCTGATCTATGGAACTATACCACGGTCAAGCGCATCCTAAAAAATCCGGTCTATCTGGGGCATACCCTGCTGGGAAAGAGTCGCAAAGTCAGCGTCAAATCCAAAAAGAAGGTCGCCGTGCCGCAAAGCGACTGGGCGGTCACACATCATACGCATCCGCCGCTGATTGACCAAGCTGTTTACGACCGCGCCCAGCGCAACCTGGGACGCGGCCAACGCCTGAATCAGGCAGACGGCGAAATCCGCAGGAGTATTTTTGCCGGACTGGTGTTCTGTGCACGGTGCGGGCACGCGCTCTGTTCGTGCGGCACGGTTTACAAAGGCGAGCGGGAGAAATATTGGTATCTATCCTGTACCCACCAGCGCGGCGATATTGCCAACCGCTGTGACGGGGTACGCATCAAATACGCTGACCTGGTCGAAGTAGTGCGGCGGGATTTGAACGACTTGCTCGCGCTGGACGATGAACAAGCCGAAGCGCTTGCCCGTGCCATAGCAGAAAAAGAGCAGGGCACATCGGAAACCGCAGCCCGGCAAGCCCGCTTGCAGCAGGCGCAAGCCCGCCTGCTGACGATTGACAAGATCGTCACCAAGCTGTATACGGACAACGCCGAAGGTAAGCTGGATGATGAACGGATGGCCCGGATGGTCCAGGCGCTCGAACAGGAATCGGCTTCGCATCAGGCGGTCATTGCCGAACTATCGCAAACAACGCTGGAACAGGAGAGCACCGAGGAACGCTTTCGGCGTTTCTTTGCGCTCGCCAAGCAGTTCAGCCAGATCGATACCCTGGATCGAGAAACGCTGCTGACCTTTGTAGAGCGCATCGAAGTCGGCCCCAAACAGTTTGAAAATGGGCTACGCAAGGCGACCCATCGGAACACCCCCTACCGGCAGGAAATCCGCATTTGCTATCGCTTCATCGGGGAACTGGATACCGGAAGGGAATCGGCTTTGCCATCCTCTTGCAATTTTTAACCCATTCGGCGCCTTTAAGATGGCCGGGGTACACCAAGGGAGGTTGGCGTCAACCTGAAGCAGGGCTATAACGGCGACCTGACTTCTCGCCAGGCCGGTTCGGTCGGCGGCCAGATGGTCAAGAAAATGATTCAGGCCTACGAACAGGATCTGGCGGCAAAGGGCTAAAAATTAGCCTTGCCAAAGCGGGAGGGGATGGAAATGCTCAAGCATTTCCATCCCTTTTCTTATGTGGCGGCTGGACAAGATTAACAATATTTTCCGTATACTTTCGTATGGAATGTACATTGTACAACCAGTTGCAATGTGCTATACTGATACAAATTAGGAATGATTGCTGCTGCGGACAGAACTGTGACTCTTAAGGTGTCATGTCTTATAGAGTCATGGTTTTTTGTTTGCTGCAAGGGGAAAACGGAATGATTATCGAAAAAATCCTAAACAACAATGTTGTGATCACACGCAGCCCTTCGGGCGCGGAAACGGTCATCATGGGGCGCGGATTAGCCTTTGGCCGCACAGCGGGCGACCGGGTGGATGAAACGAAGATCGAAAAAACATTTACCATCACCGATCCGTCACTCGAAAGCAAGCTGCATGAGTTGCTTTCTGCCATGCCGGTCGAGCATATGCTGCTCAGTGAACGGATTATCAGCCGGGCCAAAGCGATTCTGGGCAAAAAACTCAGCGACAGCATTTATCTGACGCTGCCCGATCATATTTCTTCGGCCATTGCGCGTTACGAGCAGGGAATTGTGTTGGAAAACCCGCTCAAATGGGATATTCGTCGCTTTTATCGCACCGAATATGAGATTGGGCTGGATGCCAACCGTACGGTTGAAGAAGAAACCAGCGTGCAGTTTACCGATGATGAGGCGGCGTTTATTGCGCTGCATTTTGTCAATGCGCAGCAGAACAGCGATATCAAAAGCGCATATAACATGACATATATCATGCAGGAAATCTGCCAGATGGTGAGCGACTATTTCCAGATGGAGTTTGATGAGGATTCCTTGGATTTTTACCGGTTCATCACCCATCTGAAATTTTTTGCACAACGTATGATCCATCAAACCCATTACCATGACAATATGGATG
>JAUMSA010000048.1 GCA_031293105.1 Butyricicoccus sp.
CTTTACTCATGCCCAGTCGTTTTCTGGCTTCAACAGCGGTGATCTCGCCTTTTCTCCAACGGGATACGACCTCATCGAAGTCCGGATGCTCAATCGGTTTCCTGCCTTTGTATCGTCCTTACTGCCTAGCAATCTCAATCCCCTCCCGCTGTCGTTGCAAAATGTATTCCCGCTCCAGTTCTGCCACGGCTCCGAATACCGTGAGCATGAACTTTCCCGTAGGCGTAGTGGTATCGATGGCTTCTTTCCTGCTAATAAACTCGACTCCCTTGTTGGTCAGCCGTTCTATTAGTTCCAACAGGTCACGGGTATTTCGCGCAAACCGACTGATGGATTCCACGATCACTGTATCTCCTCGCCGGACATACTCCATCATCTTCTTCAGTTCGGGCCGATCAGCATTTTTCCCGCTAGCATGGTCAATGTAAAGTTCATCAACTCCAAGCTCCTGCATCATCACCTCCTGGCGGATGGTATTCTGCTCCTGGGTGCTGACTCTGATATAGCCAATTTTCATTGAGATGTCTCCTCCTAATGAAAATGTCCCATTAGGGTCATCCTCTGTAATTGGAACGTGCCAAAATCAAAGAAACAACTCTAATGGGACACTTTTTCCGTGTCTTACTGGGGTGTAGCCTATTGAGACATTATGATTGTATAGGCCCCCTTTTACTCCATCGGAAGACACACAATACGTCCACCCATCCCAACAAACATCTCAGGGGTATGGAATCGATGCTCCAACCGTTTTATTTGTTCATCTGTCAGGCTTGCAAAGGTTTCACTGTCAGCAGGAGCGCCGCACAGAAAGAAGGTTCCGCAGACAATATCATACAGGGCTCCGCTTTCATCCCAAAGGCCCCGGTTTGGAGGTAGCCCCAGCAGCATACCTTCCTCGTTGCAAACCAGGGCAATCTCCTCGCCGGGAAACGGATAAATGGCCTGAATCATACCACCAACAATTTCCTGCATGGCACCCAAATCTCCAGAAATCTCTCGGGTTTCCGGTTCTTTTCCGGGCTCAACTACCAAAATGAACATTCCAAATCACCTCTTATCGCAAACTCCATGCACATCATCCACAAAATATCGACCTAGGAAGACATTGAAAATAGCTGTACAGCGGATGCCGCCGTATTCCGCCAAATACAGATTGTCTCCGATCTGACCGATAATCTCAGCCTCACCCAGGTATGGCGGTTGCTTGCATGGTCTTTCAGGCTATGGATGTATGCCTCTACTTTCATAACCCAAACCTCCCTACTCCATCTGATGACCAGCACGCTGGGCCATCTCCGCATCGAAGGAATACAGACCGCTTGTCTCCAGTTCCTTTGCCAATCCCCAAGCTAGTTTGAAGCCTGCCGTGAAACTGGCCAAAGAAATCTCCTCCCGTAACTGGTTCTGCATATCCACTAGGCTCATGAGCTTACGCCGCTGCATTTTGCTCAGGCAATCCCGTACCTCACGGCGCACGCTTTCAATATCGGTTTCCAATTCGGTCCCATCCGGCTCCTGAAAAAAGCGCTGATGCAGGGCTCTCATATAGTCGTTTATGTGTGCCACCTCCTGTTCGGCAACAGAAACAAATTCCAGCCAGGGATAATTCCCTGGCTGGTCAGGCTTCGGTTAACTTGCTTCTGTAAAGACTGGTTCAATTTCAGCGGCGTTTGCAATCTCCATAAATTGTCGTCCGAACTCTCGTGATTTGGCTGCTTCTTCCGCGCTAAGTACACTGACCACATCAAAATGGAACAGGGCATAGGGTTTCCCACCTTTGCTGATGGCCTTCTCCAAGGTGATCCGGGTCACTACGCTATTGAGCGGAGTTAAGCGGCTTATCAGACGAGTGGTGTATTTCAGAAACAACATCTTGCTGGTTACCGGAACCCGCACCAGCAAAGGAAAGATGCTGCCCGGCCGAAGCAGGAAAAGCAGCACCGATTCCTTGCAGGCTTTGGCATTCGAGTCCCCATCTTTGCTGCCGAAGTCATTGAATGGACAGTGAGCGCATGGTTTTCCATCCTCAGAAATCAGGCTGTTCTTGCTCAGGCAGGTGGGCGGCGTACCCTCTACCGGGTCTGGGGTATCCCAATAGGCGCGGGGCATGGTGTAGTCCAAAATAATGCCGGTCAGTTCCTTTTCCGCCTCCTCTCCGGACAGGCCCGGCACAGAAAATACGGTCGAACCGCCGGAAGGGGATTTCACCACATCGAAGAGCTGAAAGGACAAAGGTTGATTTTTCAGATTTTGCCGAATGATATCCAGTGCATTCTCAGAGAAGGCCAGATAGTCCGAATGGAGCAGAACCGACACAGCCGCTGAGCCGGTCATGGTCTGCATTTTGTCATTCATGCGACTTTTTAGTTTTGCATTATCCATGAGATCCCCTCCGTTAAACTGCTGCCTTGATAGAAAAGCGACGATATGACGTTTGACTGACATACTTTTTATATAGCGTCGGATGCTCTGCCTTCAAAGTTTTGCTGTCCAGCCGCTCCTGGGAGATGCTTTTCCAGGTAACAATCCGGCCACCGGTAGTGCCGGCTTCATGCTCTCCCAGCATCTGCTTGAGACGATTTTCAGCCTGCTGTTTTTGCTCGGTGATGGCCTTGATCTGCTCACAGGCTTCGTCGTATTGTAGAAGCAGTTCATTCGCTTCATCCGGCAAGGTAATGGAGGATTGCGATAGGCTGTTGGGAAACCGTTCCGAAAGAAACTTTGCCGATGCATCTGAGCCATCCAGCGGTGGCGGTGTTTCCGATTGGATATGTGCCCAGAAGTCAGATTCCAGCGAGATCAGCATGGCAATCAGCTCCTCATCCCGCTCTACGAACTTCCAGCGAAATGTATTCCCGCCGATCAGCACGGCAATGTATGCCCCGGCATATCCGGTGACGGACATGTAATGCTGGATTTGAATCATATATTCGTCCGGAATGCTGTCCTCCCACTCCCCTGCTTTGTAAGCGGAAGCCGTCTTAGCTTCAAAGATGCAAGTGCCATGCACAGGATGCTCACAGGTGCCGTCTAGATTGGCCAGCATGAAGGGGTGTTCCGAACTCTGGAGAATGACGCTGGGCTTACTGACTGCGATGCCAGTGCGCTTGATAAACTCTTCCCGAACCAGGTTCTCCAACTGATTGCCCCAGTAGGCAGCTTCTCCAGCCTCCTGGGGCGGCATTTGTCCGGTTTTCTCCATCCACAGTTCCACAGGGGATTTGTAGCGGCTGATTCCGCAGACCACCGAGGCATCCGAGCCTCCGATACCGGTCTTGCGGTATTCCAGCCAGTCCTCATACGGCAGATTTTCGGTAGATACCAGAACATTTACAGGCATATCATCGTCTCCTTCCTTAAATTAGGGCGCAGGCACAACGGACAGGCTCGCACAGCGATAGGTTCGCGGGTATGCGCAATCCAAAATCCGTCAGCCTACGGATCTCCTTACGGTTTCTTAGTTCGTTGCAGAGTCGGGTATGGATG
>JAUMSA010000086.1 GCA_031293105.1 Butyricicoccus sp.
GGCCAGACCAGCCAGCCCCTGAATCTCACTTGGAATGATGATCTTGGTGGCCTTGCCATCCGCTGCCTTGGAGAAAGCTTCCAAGGCCTTGATGCGCAGAATAGCATCCGAAGGAGCCGCTTCGTTGAGCAGCCGCAGCGAATCCGCCAGCGCCTTTTGCACGGCAAGCAGTGCTTCGGCTTCGCCTTCCGCCTCCTTGATCTTGGATAGGCGGGTCGCTTCTGCGCGCAGAACCATGGACTCCTTTTCACCTTCCGCCACCAGAATAGCCGATTGCTTCTTGCCTTCGGCTACCAGAATGGCTTCGCGGCGTTCGCGTTCGGCACGCATCTGCTTTTCCATCGATTCCTTGATCGCTGCGGGCGGAATGATGTTTTTCAGTTCCACACGGTTGACCTTGATGCCCCAGTCGTCGGTGGCTTCATCCAGCAGCGAACGCATTTTGGTGTTGATGATATCGCGGCTGGTCAGTGTCTGGTCCAGTTCCAGATCGCCAATAATATTACGCAGGGTGGTCGCGGTCAGGTTCTCAATTGCGGCCATTGGATTTTCGATGGCATAGGTAAACAGTTTGGAGTCGGTAATCTGGAAGTACACGACCGTATCAATCTGCATTGTGACATTATCCTTGGTAATAACCGGCTGGGGGGGAAAATCGACCACTTGTTCCTTGAGCGTCACTTTGCGGGCGATCCGCTCGAAAAGGGGAATCTTAAAGTGCAAGCCCGTGCCCCAGGTGCCTTGGTAAGTGCCCAAGCGCTCGACAATGTATGCCTTTGCCTGCGGGACGATAACGATATTGGATGCCAGAAAAGCGACTAGAATAATCAGTAAGACGATCCACAGGATCGGAAAGAACAAATCAGGCAGCATGATATCAATTCTCCTTTCGAGCGTTCATACGCTCCACGATAGCTTTGACGCCGGAAATCGAACCGATTCGTACCGTCTCCCCCACGGGGATGACCGTACCATCGGCACTGCGCGCAGACCAGACTTGGCCGAAGACCTTAATGGTGCCGGTTGCGCGGGCATTGTCAATTTCCTCGGTCACCAAAGCAGCTTCTCCCAAGATGCGGTCCGCGTTGGTACGCGCCCCTTTCGGGCGAAGCAGGTGGCGGGTAAATGGACGGACAAGGGCGAGCATAAGCGCCGATACAATGGCAAACACAAGCAGTTGCACAAAGAAGGAACCGCCAATGGTCAGAGTAATCAGCGCAGCCAGTGCGCCGACCGCAAACCAGATGGAGATCAGGTAGAATGTTGCCGCCTCAACCGCGACCCCCACAATAATCACGGCGACCCATAAAAGTGCGTTGCCCAAATTCGGTGGAATCAGAATAAGCCCCTCCTTTCCACGATTGCAAATGGGAAATCCTATGCCAAGTATACCACATGCCAATCGGAAAGTATACAGCGGGATTGGTTAAAATCGGTTTACAGCTGCTGTGTTAACTGATAGCTGATAAACTGGCGGGCTGTACGAGGCGAGCGACCATTGCGGCGAATCGCAAAGCGCTCGGCCAGCAGATGAAGCTGCTCAGCCGGCAAAGTCAAGCCGCACTCCTCGGCGAGCTGATCGATAATGGACAGATATTCGTCCTTGTCAGGCACCGAGAAGGTGATTTCCAGGCCAAAGCGGTCGGACAGGGAAGTAACGGTTTCCAAGGTATCGCGCACATGGATATCGTCGCCCTGGCGATCGGAAAAGCTTTCGCGCACCAGATGCCGCCGGTTGGAAGTCGCATAAAGGATGACGTTATCCGGCTTGCCGATCAGGCCACCTTCGATAAAGGCCTTGAGCGTGGCAAAATTATCATCCTCGCGGTCAAAGCTGAGGTCATCCATGAATACAATAATGTGGTAAGGGCTGCGGGCAGCTTCAGCACACAGCATGGGGAACAATCCGATCTGTTTGGGAGACAGTTCCACGATCTTAAGCCCTCGGCTTGCAAACTCATTGCCTACGGCCTTTACAGTCGAAGACTTGCCAGTACCCTTGTCGCCATACAGCAAAATATTGTTGGCTAACCGGTTTTCCAAGAAAGCCAAGGTGTTGGTGATGACCTGATCCTTCTGACGGGCATAGCCCTTTAAATCGGCCAAGCGAATCGGATCTGGGTGCAAAACGGCTTCTAGTTCGCCGGATTGGTTCGCTGTAAAGAAAGATGCCTTTGCGAAAGAACCATATCCGTTGTTGCGATAATACTCGGCAAGCTGCTCTCCGTCCGTAAAGGGCAAAGCCTTTCCGGTGGAAAAGTCGGGCAGACAATCCAAGGCATCACCAGAATTGGAAAAGGTCTGGCGCGCCTGGGAAATCAGGTCATGTCCGGTCAAAGCCAAAACCGCAGACAGGGTTTCCAAATCCCGCGTTGCTGCATCCAAAACGGCCGGGTTTGGCTTGTCCAGAGAATCGGTCAATGCATTGTGGTCGCATTGGATGCTTTGCAGCATTTCACGCCCCGGGTCACCGGTTCGATAAATGTGATCGCAAAGGGCACCATAAGCTTCGCCAAAGGTAAAGATGTCCTCTGCATAGGCATGCAAAACGTTCCGATATGCCTGCAAAAGTGGTTTGTTCGATAGGTTGCGCAGCGTGGACAAAAACGCGATGCGTACCTGGAGTGTGTGAAAGTCCATAATTTATCCCTCCAAGTTTTTTCAATTGGGTTTAGCATAGCACAAAACGAAAGTCTTCGCAACTGCTGTCCGTGTGGCATAGCATAAAAGAGAATCTATCTATTGAGGGAGGACAAAACCATGCGAAGAGCCATGATTGTTTGCCATTCGCAGACTGAAGCATTTTCCTGTTTACGGATGCTGCAAGGGGCAGGGGTGAGTGGGGTGTTGCGCAAGCCGCCACGGGAGAAAAAAGACAACGCATGCGCTTGGGGGGTGCGCATCCGTGCGGACGATTTGATGACAGCCCAGCGGCGCATGCAGGAGAAGAATTTTATGCCCATTCGGGTGTATGCCTTTGAAGATGACAATGGAGGTTGATATGATTTATTTTGATTGTGCGGCCACCTCGCTGCAAAAGCCGCGCGCCGTTTATCAGGCAGTGCAAAAGGCTATGCAGGGAGCAGGCGGCTATGGCCGCAGCGGCCACCGTCCGGCTCTATATGCTGGAGAATTGGTGTATGCCTGCCGGGAGGATGCGCGCCGGCTGTTTGGTTTGCAGGCGCCTGAACAGGTAGTGTTTACCATGAATGCCACGCATGCGCTGAATCAGGCGATTTATGCTCTAGTGAACGAACAAACGCGAGCGGCAATCACGGGGTACGAACACAATTCGGTCGTTCGGCCGTTGGTCGAACGCGGCGTTCCCTATCAGGTGCTGGAAAGCCGTCCTTTTGACCGGCAGGGTATGCTGCAAGCAGCCCAAAACGCGTTGGCCGACGGCGCCAATTTATTTATTCTTAATCACGTCTCCAATGTATTTGGTTCGATTGCCCCCATCGAAGAACTGGATACCATACTTTATGATGCCGGTGTACCGATGATCTTAGATGCGTCCCAGTCTGCTGGAGCACTGGAGATTTGTGCAGATAAACTGCGGTCGGCTGCCGCCATCTGCATGCCAGGGCACAAGGGGCTGCTGGGACCACAGGGCACGGGCATGCTGCTCGTCTGCTCGGATAGGCTACAAAAACCGCTGATGCAGGGAGGCACAGGGAGCCTGTCCCAAGACCTGACCCAGCCCAACTTGTTGCCCGACCGCTTCGAAAGCGGCACGCCCAATGTGTCGGGAATTGCTGGGCTGGATGCCGGTCTGCGATTTTTATTGGGACGGGGGCTTTCCCGTATCCGCAAGCATG
>JAUMSA010000049.1 GCA_031293105.1 Butyricicoccus sp.
AAATAATACCTTGCACGAGTGATAGCAACATATTCCTTTCTTTTATCAATGGTCGAGGACGGAATATCAGTAAACTCATGGGTCAAATAGATTACTACATCGGATTCCAGACCTTTGAATTCTTCTGCCGTCTTAAAGCATATTTCGTTTTCTGCAACATCCTTGTAATGCTTAAACACAAGGTTATATGCGCCAATACGCTGTTCTCCTGCGAGGATAGAATTTGCATAGGGCACATCTGAGACGATTACAATCGATTCTGCCGGAACGTACTCCTTTTGAACAAGACGATTGACAATCAAACTAAGTGCCTTTACTGCTTGTGAGGGCTTGCTATAGTTATGTATTTCAGGATGAACGCCCACGATACTATTAGCTACTGTATCATGTCCCAAGTTGGTGCGTTCAACTGCACATTGATATATACTGCCGGTATTGCGGATATTGTATCTGAGAACATAGGGCGGAGCATCGATAGCGAAAGCATTCTCGAAGTCCATCTCAAAGACATTCTGATTTTTGTCGTAAAACACATAGAGCGATGAGTCGCTATCATTTATCAGCAAGCTACGAATAGCCAATCCCATATCAATGTCAAAGTCTTGAGCTTCATCTACGACTATTGAATCGTATTTTGCGTCATTAGGGACATCATCCATGTACTCGAAGCAGCACTTATTCCCGTTTGAGTTTACTGGCAAAGTCTCATATTGCTCACCTAAAAGGCTTTGCATTAGTTCTGCATATGTGTAAACATCAATCTTTGAATAATGTGCTACTTTTAATTTGACAAAGGCAGCCAATTCCTCGTTACAACAGGTAAATAACACCCTTTTTTCATTGAGTGCATCTTGAACAGCTTTTTTGATTCCAATAAAGGTTTTTCCTGTTCCAGCACCACCAACAATTTGTACTTGCCTATAGTTATGCAGACAGTCCAAAATGGAGTCTTGCACAAAGTCAATTTTGGAGAACTCTTTCTCCTTGATCGGAATAAGCGCACCTGCGGCAGCGGACATGGATATCTGCTTATTTATTGCAGTTAAAAATCGAGTGCGCTGCTCTGCGGAGAATGGAATGGTAATGTTCCGCTTGTTCTTCCAATAGTGGAAAATCTGATTGATTTTCTCCCTCAAAGAAGACATATCGTTCAGATCAATTGTAGTTTCCGGTGGCGCATCTTGCGCTAACTGAGAACCGATAGCGTATCTTGGGAAAGCAACAGCGAAACCATATACGCCATTATAATTTTGATTAAATTCAGAGACAAAATAGTTTCTAAAGTGCCTCATGCTTTTTTCTGCTTGCTCGTAAGGGCTGCATTTCAATTCACGGCTACTGGAATTGCTTGGACTATAATCCTCTATAAGCATCCATTTACCATCATTGACAGTGATCCCGGTCCCGCCCTTCACTTCTATAGTAATAAACCCAAAAGACGGATCGAAAACCAGAAAATCACTTTCGCTATCGATTCTCTTATTTTCGACGGTTTCAAACCAGCGAACAGAATAAAAAACCTGATACTTGTCTGGAAGCTGCTCCTTCAAAGCATAATACAAGTCTTTTTCTGTTGGCGTATAATCGTAGTTTTCGATATCAACCGGGTGCATCACTGCCATAATTTATTCCTCCCAAAAGCCTGTTGTCTTACGCTGCGTCTCTCGGTTTACATGACCAACGACTAAGGCTCGGTCTAAATCCTTATTAAAGTGTTGGCATGAGACTTCATTGACAAACAAACATCCCGTACAGGCTTTTTGCCGTTCAATACAAATAGGGTCAAATATACACTTCTGTGCGTTTGAGTATGCCTTGTTCATCCACTTATCGAAATACGCCTCAAATGTATTGAACAAAGAACCTAGATTAAAACCTTGGGAGTTCTGACAGTAAATCAGGACAGCAGGAATGCCGGGGAAAATGTATTCCGACAAAGAGTCCTTGCCCAAACCACCAATATCAGCAGCAGCTCTGATTAAGAGATGGGACAATGAATGGATTAGCCAATAAACATAATAGGTTTCCTTGCTTGCCGTCTCATCTATCGTTGAAAATGGATGGATAAGGCTGGGTTTAATGTTGTTAAGAAACCAGATCTTGATATCTTCTTCTGAGCCGAGATCCGGGGCTTCACCTTCATTGATAACCTCGTTAGCGAGCAACCACTGAATAATTTTTTTGCGGTCGAACTCAAAAAGAACACCCTCCGTATTCAAGTTTGTCGCGTATATGTTTTTTCGTCCGGGCTTTTCTTCCTTGAGTGCATGGAGCTGTACGCCGTCTTTCCACTCGGATTCTACTCTCGTATATCCATAGGAGCAGGAAACAAACGGGATCCGATCACATACCCTTGCGCTCCTGATGCCGAAACGGTCAGCAATCTGGGCATATTGCTCAGGGTTGGCGTTAGTGTTCAGTAAACGAGCGACCTTTACTGCAGACTCCAAGTCAGACACATCGTCCAAACGAGTTACCAAGTCATACTCCAAAATGCGCTCTGCAATGCTGGAAAGATCAGTTCCAGTGGCGAAAACACGAGTCTTCAACTCGTTGATGATATCATTAAAACGATTTCCACATTGCTGGTCGGCTGCTGTTTTTGCTGCGGTTGCAGCAGCAACCTCATTCTTAAAGGCCTCGAACATGAGCTTGTACATCTGGTCGTAAACCTTTTGATAGGCATCCGGGTCGGAAACGATACCATTTTTTATGATCTCGTCAAGCTCTTCTTTGCTTATCAATCCAAGCCAATAGGCAAAGGTAATGTAAGGACCGTATTCGGTTTCTGAGATAAAGTTTTCTAATTTCTCGTCTATCAAGTCAATAAGGCTTAAACTAAAGACAAAAAATTGAGCTGGGTCA
>JAUMSA010000162.1 GCA_031293105.1 Butyricicoccus sp.
ATTTCATGGGAAGTCATCAAAAGTCTATATGCAATCTAATTTCATACAAATAATTGCGAGCCGATGAACGGATTTGCTTTTTGAAAGCGATTCGCGCATCGGCTTTTCTTTTTGAAGAATGCTTCGGTGCAGGAGTACAGAGGGCGGCAAGCCCTTTGTGCTGGGTTGAGGGATGGCAATCCCCATCTGGCCAAGGAAAAAGTGCCTTGGCGGGTTGAGGGTAGCCACCCCATCGAGTCAAGGGTGAAACGCCTTGCCCAGGGAGAGTTGATGCCTTGCGTCAACTCGTACTGGGTATTACCTGACGCGGAAATCCGCAGGTTTGGCGGCTTCGCCGCTGCTCCCCTTCAGGAAAAATCAACGGAGAATGGAGGGATGAAAATTGAAACTGACACGGCACAACGGACGCTCCGGCAAGCATGGCACCTATAATCCTCGGCACAATGACCGCCGGTTTGATGTGGAGAAGAGCGAACACATTGATGCCCAGCGAGCCGAAAGAAATGTGTACTGGGACTGCTACCGTGGCTTCACTACCCCCGAACGTCGGGAGAACCCAGAACAGCCGGACTTCAGCTTTGAAGAAATTGAGCGGATGTATTACTACGAGCATTATTCCGACTATGTGGATGCCCAGAATGCCCGGAACGAGAAAACACGACACACCGAACGCAACCGCACGGTGGAAGATCTTTTGAAAAACAACAAAACCTGCCCGGAGGAAAGTATCTACCAGATTGGCACCATGGAAGAATCCGTTCCACCCGGTACGCTGGCACTCATTGTCAGCGAATTTTACGAGGAGTTTGAACGGCGCTTTGGTTCCCATATTCACATTTTGGACTGGGCGCTGCATCTGGATGAGGGCACACCCCATATCCACGAACGTCATGTGTTTGACTGCAAAAACCGGTATGGGGAGCTGTGCCCCCAGCAGGAAAAGGCGCTGGAGGAACTGAGCTTTGAATTGCCTGATCCAAGTAAGCCCAAGGGCAAACACAACAACCGCAAGCAGACCTTTGATGCAGTTTGTCGGACGATGCTCTTTGACATCAGCCGCAAACATGGGGTACATCTGGAGCAGGAGCCCTCCTATGGTGGGCGAGCGTATCTGGAGAAGCAGGACTACATTCTGATGAAGCAAAAGGAGCAGTTGGCCGCTCAGGAACAGAAGCTGGAGGAGCTGACTCTGAAAATCGAAGATGTGGAAACGCTGGTAGAGGAAGTTTCGGACATTGCTTACGACAAGGCGGTGGAGGTTGTCACCGATACTGTCCGGCAGGAGACCCATAAGGAGGATCTCCGACTGGTGGAGGAAACGAAAAACTGGGTACTCTCGCCAGGACGGAAAGCGCCGCAAAAAGAGCGTGAGTATGCCGCCGCCCGGTTGGATGGAGTGATCTCCAAAATCAAAAATGCCATGCAGTCAGCCCTGACAAAAATTCAGAAGAAACTGATGCAGCCGGAGGTCAAGCAGACCGGCAAACAGCAGATCAAGAAAAAAGCTAAAGAATCCATTATGGATATGCTGGCGAAGGCAAAAATCAACGCTGACCTGGATAACCGGGAGCGTCGGGAACGAGAGGGGCACACCGCCCCGACTAAAAAGAAAGATATGGAGCTATGAGGCATCTGATTTTCTACGGAAACCGGGCGCCTTTTTCTCTGTCTGGAGGTGAGAAAATCGAATGTGTTTGAAGCGGTGAAGGAGTCTGTCACCACAAGGCAGGCTGCGGAATCTTACGGGGTGCAGATCGGCAGGAACGGGATGGCCTGCTGTCCCTTCCATGATGACAAACACCCCAGCATGAAGGTCGACCGCAGGTTCCACTGCTTCGGATGTCAGGCAGATGGGGATGTGATCGATTTTACTGCCCGCCTGTTCGGTCTGAGCAGCAAGAAATCGGCATTGAAGCTGGCGGAGGATTTCTCGGTCAGCTATGACACAAAAGGCAATGACCCACCCCGCAGGAAGTTGGTCAAACGGAAAATCAGCGAGGAACTGCGCTACAGGCAGGCAGAGCAGAAATGTTTCCGAGTGCTGTGCGATTACCTTCATCTGCTGGAACGTTGGGAGAAGGAATACGCCCCGCAGACACCGGGAGAAGTATGGAACCCGCTGTTCATGGAGGCCCTGCACAAGAAACCGTACACGGAGTATCTGCTGGATATTCTGTTATCTGGCAGCATGGAGGAACGGGCTTCCATTGTGGCTGAGTATGGAAAAGAGGTGAGAAAAATTGAGCAGAGAATATCAGAGTTTACCGCCAGCCACGCGGCAAGCCGCCATGAGCGTAGCCGAAGTCTTAGCGCCGGAACAGACCGTTAACGAGGTGCGAGAAAGCCTCTCTGTCACGGAAAAAGGCCAGCCCGCCAACACCATCAGCAACTGCCGGACAGTGTTCTGCCATGACCCGCTGCTGCGGGACGCCATCCGACTGAATCTCCTGACGGACAGGGTGGACATTGTGCGGGATTTAGGCTGGCGCAGAAGCTCCAGCGCCTTGACCGATACCGATGTCAAATATCTGCTCCTTTACTTTGAGCAGAACTACGGCCTGACCAGCGAGAAGAAAATGACGGCGGCCCTGTCCATCGTAGCAAATGAAAACTGCTACCATCCCATACAGAATGTGCTCAATGGCCTTATGTGGGATGGAACACCCCGCATCCGCTCCTGCTTGCATCACTTTTTAGGGGCAGAGGAAAGCAACTATGTGGAAGAAATGCTTAAGCACTTCCTGCTGGGAGCCATCCGCCGGGTATTCCATCCCGGTTCCAAGTATGAGGAGCTACTTTGCCTGGTTGGAGGCCAGGGAGCTGGAAAGTCCACCTTCTTTCGCTTCCTGGCGATACAGGACGAGTGGTTCTCCGATGACCTGAAAAAGTTGGATGATGACAAGGTGTTTGCCAAACTGCAAGGCCACTGGATCATCGAGATGTCGGAGATGCTGGCCACCAGTAACGCCAAAAGCATCGAGGAGATCCGCTCCTTTATCAGCCGTCAAAAGGAAACCTACCGTACGCCCTATGAGGCCCAGCCCAAAGACCGTCTGCGGCAATGCGTGTTCGGCGGTTCCTCCAACACGCTGGACTTTCTCCCCCTTGACCGAGCCGGAAACCGCCGGTTCCTGCCAGTGATGATTTACCCAGAAAAGGCGGAAGTTCACATTCTGGAGGACGAGGCCACTTCCAGGGAATATCTGCTGCAGGTATGGGCGGAGGCTATGACCATTTACCGCAGCGGCAAGTATTCCATGAAGTTTTCAAAGGAGATTCAAAAGCAGCTGGTGGAGGTTCAGAAAGACTTCATGCCGGAGGATACCGAGGCCGGGCAAATTCAGGGCTTTCTGGAACACTACACCGGCAATGTAGTCTGCTCCAAGCAGCTATTCAAGGAAGCGTTGGGACACGCCTTTGAGGAGCCGAAGCGCTGGCAGCTGCACAACATCAACGAGATCATGAACACAGTGGTGACCGGCTGGAAGCCTTTCTCTAATCCCCGGATGTTTGCTGGCTATGGGCGGCAGCGTGGCTGGGAACGGGAGATTACCGGCAACGAACCGCCCGACAACAAAGATGGATTTGTGGAGCTGAGCGAGGAAGAAGTTCGTCAGCTGGAGCTGCCAAAGGAGTGGATTGCCTGATTTGCAGGGCTTGTTGCCCAGTTGATTGTCGGCTGGTTGCTGACTTTGTTGCCATATAAATAGGGGTGTAGACACGATAAATGCCCGTAAAAGCAAGGCTTTTTGGTAGGTATCTGTTCTCCGACAACGAAAGCAACGAGATTTCACAAGAAAATTTGAAAAGTAAGAAACGATGGCCAGACGATAGGTTACTGGTTTTTCGAGGTCTGTTGCCGGACTTCGTTGCTGGCTTCCTTTGTCTGGCTTTTCTGATCTATGGAGGTAGCCTATGGAAAACGAAAAGACAATGACTTGCAGTAAGAAGTGTTTGGAGATTCCGGTCTGGCGGCGCTATACTCTGACCATCGAGGAAGCCGCCGGATATTATCATATCGGAGAGGGAAAGCTGCGGATGCTGATTGACGAGCATCCCAACGAGGATTTTTATGTGATGAATGGAAACCGCGCTTTGATCAAACGGGAGAAATTTGAGAGGTATCTGGATCAGGCCACTGCTGTATAATAACCTTTCAAAAAGTCGATGGCAGATTGCCATTCTTTCATGGCAAAGCTATACGGAGAGCCAAACTTGTGCTATGATAAGAGTGCAAGTCTGGCTCTCCTTTCTTTTTAGAGGAGAGATTTCAATGAGTGAAAAAAGACGAGACAATCGCAATCGGATTTTGCGAGAAGGTGAGTATCAGCGCAAGGATGGGAGGTATCGGTTCCGCTATCTGGACGAGGATGGCAAAGAGCAAAATGTGTACAGCTGGCGGCTGGATAAAAATGATCCTATGCCCAGGGGGAAAAAGCGAGAGCTTTCCCTGAGAGAAAAGGAAAAGCAGATTGAAGCTGATCTATTCGATCACATCGCAACCAACGGTGGAAAGCTCACGGTTTTGGAACTGGTGGAAAAGTATGTGTCTCTAAAAACCGGCGTTCGCCATAATACGGTCGCAGGATACAAGACGGTGATCAACATCTTGAAAAAAGAGCCGTTCGGCAGGCAGCGCATTGACAAGGTGCGCTTGTCGGATGCCAAAGCATGGCTCATCAAGCTCCAGAAGGTGGATGGCCGAGGGTATAGCTCGATTCATTCGATTCGAGGTGTGCTCAGACCCGCATTCCAAATGGCTGTGGATGATGACCTGATCCGCAAGAATCCGTTCGGTTTTGAGCTGGCATCGGTGATCGTCAATGACTCAGTTACGAGAGAAGCCATAAGCCGGAAACAGGAACGGGATCTCCTGAAGTTTATCAAAGAGGACAAGCATTTCAGCAGATACTACGACGGGATCTATATCCTCTTTCACACAGGGCTTCGTATCTCGGAATTCTGCGGACTTACGATCCAGGATGTTGAGTTTGAGGAAATGCGTATCAAGGTGGATCATCAGTTGCAGAGAACATCACAGATGGAGTATGTGATCCAGCAGCCAAAGACAGAAAGCGGCATACGCTATGTTCCGATGACCGAGGAGGTAGCATCCTGTTTTCGCCGGATCATCGCCAACCGTGCGGTTCCCAAAGCGGAGCCCATGGTTGATGGGTACGTTGGTTTTCTGTTTCTGGACAAGAATGATATGCCCATGGTGGCACTTCATTGGGAGAAGTACATGGAGCATATTGTCCAGAAGTATAACAAGATTTACCGCATCCAGATGCCGAAAGTAACCCCTCATGTGTGCAGGCACACCTTCTGTTCCAATATGGCAAAATCCGGGATGAACCCCAAGACATTGCAGTACATCATGGGTCATGCAGACATCAGTGTAACGCTGAATACCTACACCCATGTGAAGTTTGATGACGCCAAAGATGAACTGCTGCGTGTGGCGAACGCCTAAAATTGCCCGTTGGTAAAGCGGCTTTCTTTACCAACGCCTTTACCAATATTGCAGGAAAAAACATGAGAAATCCTGAGAAGATTCAAGAAGATATCTTCAAAACAGGTGGAAGCTCAGACTGCACAAAAAGTGCGAAAAATCCTGTA
This sequence comes from Butyricicoccus sp., assembly GCA_031293105.1. Classification (GTDB taxonomy): domain Bacteria; phylum Bacillota; class Clostridia; order Oscillospirales; family Butyricicoccaceae; genus Butyricicoccus_B. The sequence continues at coordinate 5,620 of JAUMSA010000162.1, forward strand.
ATGTCAAGCATTTGAGAAGAAATACAGGACTTATGAGGAGCTATAAAAAGATGGTAAAAATACTTTTCGTGTGCCATGGCAATATTTGCAGAAGCCCGATGGCTGAGTTTGTGATGAAAGATATGGTGAAAAAAACAGGACTCGAAGATGCATTCTATATTGAATCCGCTGCGATTAGCGCAGAGGAACTTGGTAATCCGGTCTATCCGCCTGCACGTCAACTGATGGAACGACATGGACTTCAGTGTATGGGCAAGGTGGCGCGCCAGATGAAAAAAAGAGACTATGATGCCTTTGACCTGCTCATTGGAATGGATGGTTCCAATTTGCGTGGTATGCATCGCATCTGTGGCGAAGATGTTTCGGAAAAGATGCATCTACTGCTTGACTACACCGACCACCCTCGGGATGTTGCCGACCCATGGTATACGCGCGATTTTGAAGCGACTTGGCGGGACGTACAGGAGGGCTGCGCCGGTCTATTGAAGTACCTGTGTAAGACGGTGGATAGTTTCCCATTGTAATTAGAGCAATATGAAAGACGAAATATCCCCAAAGGCTGGACGTTTGGATTCAGTCTTTGGGGATATTTTATATATGTGCAGGAAAAAGACGCGGCTGCTTAAGGGGATATGAACGGCCTAGGGTCCATCGAGAATGTGTGCAGAACAGGAATTGACTCATTTGGCAAAAGCGCGATACAAAAAGGTAACGATCTGGCCACGGGTACAGGTCAGGTCGGGCGAGAAGGTGGAAGCACTGGTGCCGTATGTCACACCATTTGCCACCGCCCAGTTGACGGCGTTCGAGGAAATGTCGGTAAAACTGGCCGGGGCAGCGCTGGGGCTGCCAGCGTGTTTCCACATGAATTCCACAGCCATCGCACGGGTGCAGGGGGCGTTCGGGGAAAAGATACGGCCGCTTACCATGTCGTTTTCTGCTGCCCAAGCAGCGGCTTTGGCGAAATACGCATCCGCGCTGACATCGGAAAATGCGTTGCCGGTTTGCGGCTCCGGTGAACCAGCGGCACGCCAGAGGAATGTGATGATCTGTGCACGGGTGCAGGGCAGATCGGGGGAGAAGGTGGTTTCGGTTGTGCCTTGGGTGATGCCCTGGTCGGTTGCCCACCGCACGGCATCGTAGTAAAAGGCACCGGGGGATACGTCCCCAAACCAATGGCGTCCTTCTTGGAAGGTCGCTTGTATTGTGTGCGGCTGCTGCACATCCGACAGGGTATAGCAGCTGTTGACCAGTTGATCGGTCACATCCGTACCATTTACAACGACGGAGGCGATTTCGTACCCATCCTGCGGGGCAATAACGAAGGTCCGGCTGCTGCCGGTTGGCAATCGGACAATCCCGGATGGCTGGATAGAGCCACCCTGCCCGGCAGATACCGAAACCGCCTGCCTTTCCCCGAACAGGTCTGCCAAGATATCCTCTGCCGACAAGGCGGCATAACCATCCGGATCGCTCAATGTGCGGCCAATCGTCCAGCTGAATTTGCCGGCAACACTGCCGCTGTAAGCGGTATAACTGGCATAGCTTTTAAAAACCGAATGGTATTTTGCATACCACTGCGGATAATACTTGCTCATGTATGTTTTGGCAAGCTGGGCCGCCTGGCAGTCCGCGCTGGCCCCGATGCCGTTGATCTGCACACCACCGCCGCTTTTTCCGTTGACACTTTCGGACGGTGTGGAGTGCAAAATGACCACGCTGCCATCGTCACAGGTACCCAGACACATCCACACATGTCCGTTTATGCTGATGATATCGCCGGGCCGGAAAGCGGTTTGCCGAATGGCTTGCGTTTTGGTGCCCCATCCATACGAAGCAAAGGTCTGTGCCATGCGGGTGGAGCTGGTGACATAGCCTAGCTGGCCGCTTTGTGTGTTCATCACATTATAGATAACCCAGCCGATATATCCGGAACAATCGGCCCCGGCATAGTAGTACTGGTTCCATCCCCCATGCGGATAATAGCTTTGGCTGGGATTGGCAGAATTTTTATAAGTATAGTCGGCAGACTGGCTCTGGAAAAAGTCAACCCAGGTCTGCGGCAGTCCAATGGTCGTGGCCTGTGCGGATGCGCCCGTATCCTGCCAGTTCCAAGCGCCGCCATAAACGTATAAAGTTGTCCCAACTGGCTCCAGGGCAGTGGCAAGGAGATTTTTTAGTGTTTTGACCCCCGGCGTACCGCTGACCGGGGCCGCATAGGGACGAGCTACCGGGGTGAGGTATATGCGGTATTGGTTATTTTCCGCATAGATGCGCACACGGTTCCCGGCCTGCAAGTCGGCGGCAGATGCCGGACGAACCGATGCACCACCCGCAGCTTGGACAATTTGATAAACCGCTGCATTGGGAAGCGCAATCGCTTGACCTGCGACCGTTATGGTATCGTCAGTCCTTTCGGTGATGGCACCCTCGGCCAAATAGGCCGCCGGCTGGACGGCAAGCAAAAGGTTCCCCTGCGTCGAGATCTGATACACAGCCCCTTCTTGAAGCTGATTTTGTATCGTATATTGGCCGTTATCCTCCGGAATGGTAAATGACATCACCTGTCCCTGGATGAAAAAGCGATGGCGGAAGGTATTTTTGTCCTGTGCGGATAATGTACCGTACTTCTCAACACCGAGATAGACCGCTTGCTGCTGGTTTGGAGAATTGGCAGGTTCTGCGGCCCAGGCGGGTGCAGAACTGCAGACGAGAAGGCTTATGGTAAGAAGGCTTGTTAGAAAAAACTTTTTCAGGCGTTCCATCCTAGAATCCTCCTGCTTATGGAGTGCGTCCTGGTTTTTTAGGTCACCTTGATTATACCATGTCAAAGGGGAAATTGCACAGAATATCGCAGATAGGAATCTGGTTTACAAACAAAAAACGCATATAAAAACTCCCTTTGCCATCCTCGGCGGAGATTGCACGAAGGAAGGCAAAGGGAGATCATCAAGCGCGGATAAAACTTAGGTAATTTGCAGCGAGCCCTTGGCGCCCATCAGCAGACGGACAACATCCGGGGCGTTGATTAAAACATAGCGGGGATCCATCTGTTCGGCGCGGAAGCCATTGTGCTCCATGCAGGCATTGCAAATGCAAACCTGACCGCCCATACGCAGAAATTCCTCAAGCTGGCCGCCGACTTCCGGGAACGGAGCACCGATATCCACCCCGTTGGCAGCACCGGGCTGACCCAAAGCAACCGCTTGCACCATCAGGATAATGGTCGCACTGTGCCCTTGTTTTAAGGCGTTCACCGCCATCACAACCGCGACAGTCAGATTGTTCGGGTTTTCTTTCCCCTCAAAAAGGGTTACAACAAAATCGGTCTGTTTCATATGATTTGCACTCCTTTTCCGAATTAAGTACCTTGGATGTACTTATAATAGTCGGATTGGTGCAAATATTCCGTGACAAAATCACAGGCCGTGCAAGCAGAGGAATCTCGTCGAAAGCAAGACACCCCCAGCTTGATACGCTCATGAAATGGAGCACATGCTTGACAGACGGTCTGCCGGATGGGTACAATCAAATCACAAATCAGCCGGCGCGTATCGCACGACCGGCAAAAGGGGGAATCCAGATGCGCACCTTCACCGCAGGTGGGAAAAGTATCGTCGTTTTTTCGCGTCCCGAGCCCGAAGCGCCGGTGATTTATCTGCATACCGTTGCCGGAGAAGGAGAGAAGGTTTTGCAAGCAGCACAGCATGCTGGATGCCCGCCTTTTCACTTGGTTGCGATTGGCGGCTTGGACTGGGATCACGACATGGCGCCTTGGGACAGTCCGCCGATTTTGAAAAACGCTTCCCCTTGCACCGGCGGCGCCGATGCATACTTGACGCTTTTGACCAGCGAAATTTTGCCCCAGGCAGAGCAGGGGATGGAGGCACCGCGGTGGCGCGGGATTGCCGGGTATTCCTTGGCCGGATTGTTCGCCGTGTATGCCCTGTACCAAACCGATGTATTTTCCCGGGCTGCCAGCATGTCCGGTTCCTTTTGGTTTCCGGGCTTCCAGGCGTATATCCATTCCCATGCCGTCAAGCGTCGGCCGGACTGCCTATATTTCTCCTTAGGGAACAAGGAGCATAAAACGCGCAATCCGGTGCTGCGAACCGTCCGGCAGAATACCGAGGAATTGTATGCCTTTTATCGGGACAAGGGCCTGGATACGGTCTTTCAGATTGAGGAAGGCAACCACTATACCCATGCGGTGGAACGGACAGCGGCCGGTATAGCCTGGCTGCTGAATCGATAGGGGATATTAGTACTGGTACTTTCGCCGGTTGCCAAGGATAAACAGGCTGGTCATGATGGCGGCCAGGATTTCCGCTGCCACCACAGACATCCAGATTCCATCCAACCCCCAAATCAGCGGGAGTAACAGGACAGCGGCACATTGAAAGACCAAGATGCGTAGAAACGAGATGAGCGCCGAGGTCATCCCGTCGTTGAGGGCGGTAAAAAAGGCGGAGCCGAAAATCCCGATGCCGGACAGCAAAAAAGAAAAGGAGAAAATGGAGAAGGCATGCACGGTCATTTCCAAAAGGGCGGCATCGTAACTGACAAAAATCAGGGCGAGCGGTCGGGATAGCGATTGGCCAATCCCAAACATGGCGAGAGAAAAGAGGGCGATCAGTAGCAGACTTTTCTGGCGCAGGCTTTTCAGTTCTTCATGATTCTGCGCGCCATAGTGGTAGCCGATCACCGGCGTCACACCCACCGAATAGCCCATGAAAATGGACTGGAAAATCATGCTGACATACATCAAAACACCGTAGGCCGCCACACCGTTTTCCCCCGCATATTGCATGAGCTTCCAATTGAAAAGCAGCCCCACAACCGACGTGGAAATATTGCTCATCAGTTCGGACGCGCCGTTGGTGCACGCTTTCCGCAGCGCATGCCAATCCAGCGTGCAGCGACCCAGCCGCAGCACACTGTCATTTTTGCGCAAGAAGTAGCAAACCGGAATCACCCCGCCGACCACTTGGCTGGCCGCCGTGGCGATGGCAGCGCCTGCCAGTCCCCAATGAAAGACCGCCACAAATAAAGCGTCCAAGACCATGTTGGTGCAGCCGGCGGCAATGGTAATCAGCAGTCCCAATTTGGGTTTGCCGGCTGTTGCAAAGAGACATTGAAATTCATATTGCAGCATAAAGAACGGCAGTGCCAACAGAATAATTTTGCCGTAGAGCATGCTGTTTTCAAAGAGCGCGCCGTCCGCACCCATGAAGGTGACAATGGGACGCAGAAATGCGATGGACAGAACGGCTAGCACGATGCCGCTCAGAAACGCGGCATACACAACCAGCGAAAAGAAGGCGTTGGCTTGCTCGTCCTGTCCTTCGCCCAGCGTCTTGGCGATCAGCGCACTGCCGCCGGTGCCAAACATGAAACCCACACAGCCCAGGATGATTAAAAACGGCATGATAAAGTTGATGGCGGCAAAGGGGGTTTTCCCTACAAAGTTGGATACAAAAAATCCGTCGACCACGCTGTAAATGGAGGTGAAAACCAACATAATGATGGCCGGAAATGTGAAACGTAGCAACTGCGCATACGAAAAATGATCGGATAAAGAAATATTCTTCCGGTTCATAGGTTCGTCCTCTTACAGATCCAGCCCATCGGCCTTTTCTTTTAAAGCCAGCATAAATGCCTCGGTCAATGCAAAGTATTGCTCCACGTCTTCCCGCGGCCAGGAGGCAAAGATTGCATCTTCGGCTGCAAGGATACGGCCAGCCGTTTGTTCCGCGAGTGATTTTCCGGCTTCCGTCAAGCACACCATTTTGTTTTTCCCGTCCGCCATCTCCAAATAGACCAGACCTTCGTGCTCCATTTTGCGAATGGCCGAGTTGATGGTCTGCTTGCTCAGACCGGAAAAATGGCAGATCTCTTTGAGCAGACGGCGTTCGCCCTGCTCCAAAATGGCATACAGAATGGACGATACACTGTCGGATAAGCCGAGCTTGCGGTTAAATTCGTGATAAGCGGTACTGGTTTCGCCAAACAAATAGTTGTAACGTTTCAGTTCCTTGGAAACCCGATGGTTCATGATGCACCTCACAAAGGTATGATTTCGTACTTTATTTTAGTATGAAATCATACTATTGTCAAGAGGAGAAGCAGGGAGCGGGGAAGTCCCTGTAACCGGGTATCCTTTGCATATCGGTTTGGAATGTGATACAATAATACTAAATCTTGCCCGAAAGCCCGATTCGGTGCAAAAAATGTAAAAAAGATCACCCGTAGGAGGGTAAACGGATATGACAAGTGCAGAAATTGCACGGCGCGCAGGCGTTTCCAAAACCGCCGTATCGCGCTATTTGAATAACGGATATGTGAGTTCGGAAAAGCGCGAAGCGATTCGCCGCGTCATCGAGGAGACCGGATATGTCCCATCCCAGCAGGCGCAGACCTTGCGCACCGGGAAAAGCCGGATGATTGGTGTGATTGTGCCCCGCATTGACTCGGAATCGATCAGCCGGGTCGTGGCGGGCGTCTCCCGTGTGCTGGAGGAAAACGGGTATCATTTGCTGCTGGCCAATACGGACAACAATCCGGACAAGGAAATGGAGTATTTGGAGGTCTTCCGCAGCGGCAATGTGGACGGTGTGATTTTGGTAGCCACCATCTTATCATCGGCATACCGGCAGGCGCTGCGCGCGCTGGGGGTTCCGGCGGTGCTCATTGGCCAGCGGATGGATGGGATGACCTGCGTGTATCACGACGATCATGGTGCGGCCAAGGCTATGGTCGGCCTGCTGCTGCAAAGCGGCCGGCAGCGTATTGGCTATGTCGGCGTGACCCCGCGGGACAAGGCGGCTGGTGCGGCGCGCCGTGCCGGATACCAGGATGCGATGCAGGAAGCAGGGCAGGAGGTTAATCCCGACTGGATGGAGCAGAGCGACTTTTCGATTGACGGGGGCTATGCGGCCGCTGGCCGGCTGCTCGCACGCGCGAGTGATTTACAGGGGATTTTTTGTGCAACCGATTCCATTGCTGTGGGGGTCAAAAAGCGGCTGGAAGAAATGGGACGGCAAATCCCGCAGGACGTTGCCCTTGCAGGCATTGGCCATTCTCGTTTGAGCGAATTGGTGCGGCCCAGATTGGCGACCGCACATTATTACTATCAGACCAGCGGCGAGGAAGCGGCGCGTGACCTGTTGGAGATTCTGGAGCAGGGTGTGGACCGCAAAAAGCAGCTTATGCTGGGGTTTGAAATCTATCCTGGCGAGTCCGTATAAAAAAGAAAGCCCGTTCGTATGACGATACGAGCGGGCTTTTTGTATGTCTGGGCCGGTTGGTGCAAGCTCCGTCACAGCGATGCTGCATATGGTATCATTTCCATGGGAACAAAGAAATCTGGAATAGAAAAATCGATGTACATTTTGGATATTATTCTTGAGGATAAAGAATAAATTGGGGAAAATGCTCAAAAATATATTGGAAATCTTAGATAGGATTGCGGATTTACAAGGTCGGGGCAACGCAGTATAATAC
>JAUMSA010000215.1 GCA_031293105.1 Butyricicoccus sp.
ATAATCGTCCGCGCCGGTCATCAGGCCGGTGACCTTATCGGCCTCTTGGGTGCGCGCGGTGAGCATAATCACGCCCGCCGAATAGCCCTGCGCACGCAGGGCGCGGCAGACTTCATACCCGTCGATGCCGGGCAGCATCACGTCGAGCACCGCGACCGCAATGTCGGGGTTTTCTTCATATTTGGCCAGCGCTTCCTCGCCCGAACCGGCCTGCACGATCTCGTATCCCGCGCGCTTGAGGTTCAGGACAACGAAGCTGCGGATGTTTTCTTCGTCTTCCAGCACTAAAACTTTGCGTTTCATGGAAAAAGGCTCCTTTCCGTGCCTGTATAATTTAGCTGCTCCATGCCTGGGTGATGATGGAGAAGCGCTGCGTAATCTGATCTTCGTCCAGCGCAAAGGAACTGTCGGCCGCCTCGGGGGCAATGGAGACGGTGTAGATCTCCGAGCGGGTCTGAATCAGTTCGATCATATTTTCCCGCGAGGCGTAATAGTTGCGCATATCGCCGGTCAGGCGGTAGATGGTGAAGAGCGGCACATCGGCGCCGTCTTCGACATATTCATAAAATGTCGTCGTGGTCATATTTTCACTGGTGTTTTTGCTGACCGTCACATGGCCGCGCCAGTTCTCCGGGAACAAGAACTGCCAGTTTTCCGAGACGTTTTGATAGGTGGTGCACACGCGCACCGGCTCGTCGCCGGGGCTGTATGCATACCAGTCGAGCATATACATCGCGTCGCTCGCCGAGGTGCCCGGTATGATCACTGCGGCCGGCACTTCGGTGACTTGGTCGTTGTTGACGTCTGTGGACGGCACAGAAACCGGGCGATAGGTCCCCTGTTCGCTGACTTCCTCGCCCTCGAGCGCGATGTTGCGGAAGCCGTCCTTGTCATAGGTGAAGATATCGGTCATCAAGCCGGCGCTCAGTTCTAGTTTGCTTTCGGCAAAGACGGCCGGCTGATAGCCGCGCAGCCAGCCCCGTTTCAGGCTGACCACCGTCTGGCCTTCGGGAGAGAGTGAGGTTTCGCCCTTGAATTCCAGCTTGTTGTTGGCGTAGCTGTACAGCTGGGCGATGCGGCGGTCGGTCGCGTCGGTGGTGAGCAGCACCAGGTCGTCGGCACCGTCGCCGTCCAGATCCGAGGAGATGAACGACGTGTAGGTGGTTTCGAGCAGGGTTTCCAGCTTGCCGTTCTGGAAGCAGCACACCGTCATGCCGAACAGCGAGCTTTCGCCGCTCAGTTTCCAGGACAGGATGATGCCCTTTTCGCCGGTGGGCAGCAGGGTGGGGTAGGATACCGAAGCGATCTGCACGCCCGTGCCGGTCACGCTGCCGAGGGTGGTGTATTCGGTATCATCCTTTTTAAATACATACACATGGAATTGGTCGGGGTTGCGCGCCTCGCAGAAGAAGGCGATGGCCTCGTCCACACCATCGAGGTCGAGGTCTTTGAGCTGCACCGAGGTGCGGTTTTCGCCCGTCTGCGGGGCGACCTGCACCGCGCCGTCGTCGATGATGCCGGTGATTTGTTTTTGCAGCGACTTATAGGTGGTGCTGGGCTGGGGCACCTGCAACAGGGCGTCGCCGGATTTGAATTCACAGCCGCCGAGCGTCAGAAGCAGCCCGCACACAACGGCCAGAAAGAGTATGCGTTTCATAATTGCCTCCCAAAAAATGGGGTCGGGCCTGTTTGTGCGGACAAACAGGCATTCTCCATTTATTCTATCACAGCTTGCCCGGCCTGCATAGGTTGTTTTCATCCGATACATGGAAAAAATGTGGCTGCCAGACAGCCGATTTATTGCTTTTTTAGACTAAAGTTGCTATAATGGCAAAGTGACAAAAAACAGCTGGAAAGGGGACATGTTATGCTGGGCACCATCGTCAATACCGGGGCCATCCTGTGCGGCAGCCTGATCGGCGGCACGCTGCGCAAGGGCTTGCGGGAGGATTGGCAGGAGGCCATGATTCGCGCCATGGGATTGGCCGCAACCGCGTTGGGGGTGAGCACAATCTCCAAAAACATGCCGGACAGCGTGTATCCGGTGCTGTTTATCGTCGGTTTGGGACTGGGCAGCGTGGTGGGGACGGCCCTCAAACTGGAGGAGCGATTCACCGGCTTTGCCGACCGGCATTCCAAGACCAAACTGGGCAAAGGCCTGTCCACCGCGGTGCTGATGTTCTGCATCGGAACACTTTCCATTTTGGGGCCCATCGAAAGCGCGCTGCGCGGCGACAATACCTTTTTGTTTACCAACGCCACGCTGGACTTCATCACATCCATGGCGCTCGCGGCGTCCTATGGGTATGGCATTGCGTTTGCCGCCCCGATTCTGTTTTGCTGGCAGGGTGCCATCTATCTGGGCGCGGGCGCGCTGAGCGAATTTCTGTCCGGCGGGCTGCTCACCGAGATTTCGATTTTGGGCGGCATCTTGATTTTCTCGTCGGGCATTTCCATTTTGAAAATCCGCGACTGCAAGACCATGAACCTGCTGCCGTCCTTGTTGGTGCCGCCCATCTGGTTTGCGCTCGTATCTATATTTACATAAACGAAAACCCGGAACGATTTGTTCCGGGTTTTGTGTTTTTTTAAATTTCGCCGCATTGAATGGAGGCAATCGCATCCTCCACCGTGCGGTGGCCCAGGGATACGGCGCCCATGGCTTCGGCGCGGCGGCCGACCGCATATTTGTGCAGATCGACACCGCCCTCGATGCACTGGGTGGTGATGTACACCTTGGTGCCCGATTGGATGAGCTTTTGGACGACTTTTTCCAGGCGAATCGGGATGCCGCCCGCGCCATACCCTTCCAGAATGACCTTGTCATACCGGCGCAGGAATTCGATGATGGAGGGGTCGAGGTCGGGCACAAGCTTGAGCACCACAAAGCTGGGATCGACGATATCGACAAATTCCGGCTCGCCGCCCAGACGGGGCGGGATGTTCAGCAACACCTTGCCGTCGTCGCGGATGGTGCCCGCGAGCGGGGCATTGATCGAACGGAAGGCATTCATGGCCTTGGAATGAACCTTGACCACGTGGTTGCCGCGGATGACCTGTCCATGCAGCACGGCGGCCACACCGGTCCAGCCGGCGCAGGCGACGCGGAACGAGTCGAGCATATTGCGCTCGGCATCCGAACCGGGTTCGCCCATGGGGCGTTGGGCGCCGGTGATGATGACTGGCTTGTTGAAGTTGCGCAGCATGTGATAAAGCAGCGCGGCCGTATACGCCAGGGAGTCGGTGCCGTGGGCGATGACGAACCCGTCGTACCGGTCATAGTTTTCCCAGATCATCATGGCCAGTTCGCGGCGCTGGGAGGTGGTGAGGTCGGTGGAATCCACACTGAAGGGATTATCCACGAAAACGCGGCAGATCTGACGGATCTCGGGCAGGAACTCGAGCAGTTCTTCCCCGGTCAGGGAGGGCGCCAGGCCACGTCCGCTTTCCCGGCAGGCAATCGTGCCGCCGGTGGCGATGAGTAGAATGTGTTTCATAGTGGACCTGCCTTTGTGGATGGATTAGTGGTAGCTGCGTTCCAGGACGCCGATGACGTCGTCGCGGGTGACTTCGCGGGCATCAAACCCAAACAGGCCGCCCATGGTGGCGCGGGCATTGTCGGCGTATTCGCCGAAACGTGCCTTGTCCACGCCGTATTTGCTCAGCGCAATGTCGTCTACCTTGCAGGCAACCTGCAAATCGTGCAGCGCATCGATAAAGTCAGACGGCTTGGAAGCGTCGGCCTTGCCCAGCGCACGCGCCATATCGACCAGCTTGTCGGCGCAGGCTTCGGTAAAGAGTTTATAGTATTCGAGCGAAATGGCGATCAGACCGGCGCCATGCGGCAGGCTGGGATGATAGGCCGACAGCGCATGCTCAATCGAGTGCTCGGACGTGCACGAGGACATGCTCTCGACAAAACCGGCCAGGGTGTTGGCCAGGGCCACGTCGGCGCGGGCATCCTTGTCCGAACCTTCGGCAACCGCGCGGGCCAGGCTCTTGCCGATCAGTTCGATGGCCTTGAGCGAGAACATCTCGGAAATCGGGCTGGCGATGTTGGCAATATACCCTTCGCAGGCGTGGAACAGGGCGTCAAAGCCCTGGTAAGCGGTCAGATGCGGGGGAACGGTCATCATAAAGTCAGGATCGACGATCGACAGGGTTGGGAAGGTGCGGTCACCGCCGCCGCCGATCTTCTCGTCGCCGTTGGTGATAACCGTCCACGGGTCAGCTTCGGTGCCGGTGCCAGCCGTGGTGGTGATGGCGACAATCGGAAGCGCGGGGTTCGGAATCTTTTGGCCCTTGCCCGAGCCGCCGGATACATAATCCCACCAGTCGCCGTCGTTGGTCGCCATAACAGCGGCCGCCTTGGCGGTATCGATCGACGAGCCGCCGCCCAGACCAACAACAAAGGTGCAGCCCTGCTCACGGGCCAGCGCCGCGCAGGCGCGCACGCCTTCGATGGTGGGGTTGGGCTGTACGTCGGCGTAAACGATGGTTTCGTGGCCGCCGTCTGCCAGCGCCTGGGCAACCTTATCGACATAGCCGAGTTTGCGGGTGGATGTGCCGCCTGTGATAATCAGGCCCTTGCCGGCCGGCAGTGCCGCCCGGGATAATTTTTTAACGCTGCCCGCGCCGAAGAAGATGCGGGACGGCATAAAGTAACTGAAATTTTTCATGGCTTTGAACCTCCTGAATCCAGGGCTGTAAAATGCCCTCATACATTCTTATTATATCAAAACTGGAAAGGGATAGAAAGGGTGAAAAGTGTAGAAAATACGGCGCTTTTTTGTACATTTGAAATGCCGTTCGGGTGTTGACGGACCGGGGCCTGCGTGCTATCATATAGTCACAGAAAAGAAAACCCCCACTACCAAGAACCACTGAAAAGTTTCATATATATGTAAGCTTTCCAGGAAATTCGAATGAAAGGATGTGAGTCCAATGGTAAGTGAAAGTTCATACGTCGTTTCGTTCGGGCTCACTGCCAAAGTCTGAGCAACACGTTAGCAAAAGCGACGGAATAAAAACATCCCTACTCCCGCAGGCCGAGGGGCATACCGATGGGTATGGAGAGGGAACATACCGTACGGCTAAAAACGCATGACCGCTGAGTTAAGCCAGTATGAGCGGTGATGACCACGAAACGAACAAAAACAACGTCCTGTATCCAGAACTGTGGGTTGACTGGAGACGGAACAAAGCCAAAGCATCTACATAGATTTCGATAAGACATTAAGACTGGACACCTCCTTTTTATTACCGCTTTATTGAAATCGGAAGTCATGAATTGGCGAAAAAACTAAATAAAAAAATTGAAGGGCTCCGTGGATTGCACACGGAGCCCTTGGTGTATTTGTTTGCGCTTTCCATCTGGCTTTGCTATAATGGGCAAAGAGAATGGAGAACGAAAAATGAATTGTGTTTATATACTCCGCTGTGCGGATGATACGTATTATACCGGATGGACTAACGACCTGACCGCGCGGCTCACCGCGCATAACCGCGGCGTGGGCGGCGCAAAATATACCCGTTCCCGGCGGCCGGTGCAGCTGGTTTATTGTGAGGAACAGCCCGATCGGCAGGCGGCCATGAAGCGGGAGGCGCAAATCAAAGCCTACACCCGGGCGGAAAAGCAGAAGCTGATCGACTCCATGGTCGAAGGCGAGCGGCTGACGATTTACGATGCTGACGAGCGGGTATGCGGGGTCATCCCGCGCGCACTGGTGCACCGGCTTGGCCTGCGGCATCATGTGTGCCACGTGTGGTTGGTGCAGGAGCGGGATGGTGTTTTGGGCCACTGGCTGCAACAGCGTGGGCTGGACCGGCCGCTGTATCCGGGGAAATACGATCTGGCGGCGACTGGCCATATCGACCCGGATGAAACGGCCCTGGAAGGCGCATTGCGCGAAGCGCGGGAGGAAATCGGTCTGCACTTTGCGGAGGAGCAGGTTTTGCCCATCGGCACGGCCGAGCAGAAGTATGCCCGTCCGGATGGCGGCCTGGACGATGAACTGGTGCATGCATTCGTCGTGCGGGTGGACGATACACCGGAGTTTGCCCTTGGCAGCGAGGTGGAGCGGATGCTGTGGGTGCCGTTTGAAACCTTTTATCGGGCGGAAAACGGCGCAGAACAGATTGAAGTGCAGGGAGAAACCATCCGGGCCGAGCAGATGTGCTGCCTGCACAAAGGCGAGTGGGCTCTGTTTGAACGCCACCTGCAAAAAACTTTCTCTAAAATGGGAAAAAGGTGTTGACAAAAGTAGAAAGCTGGCGTATACTAATCAAGCTGCTTTTCGGAAGCGGCGACCGCAAAAAGAAAACTTCGGAAACGATGAAAAAAGTTGTTGACAAAGGGTTCGAAATGCGGTATACTAAATAAGCTGTCCGAAAGGATAGCGAACCGGCTCGAAAAGTTCCGAAAGAACTTCATAAACTGCATTCGGAGTTGAAAAACTTCGAAAAAAGTTAAAAAAGTTCTTGACAGAGCGAAATGAGTCTGGTATAATAAATAAGCTTTCACTCGAAAGGGTGGAGCGAAAATTGCACCTTGCAAATTAAACAACGAAATGCTTACTTTAAATAGTATGTGACGAACCTGAAAATTCTCGTTGAGTTATACTCAAAAGAATCCAAACAGAAGTCGGAACTCTGTTTCAAAAGAAAAACCGACACGTCAGACTCTAAAGTCGATTAGATGAGCTTTTAGCTCTTTTAATAACATTTTTAGAGAGTTTGATCCTGGCTCAGGATGAACGCTGGCGGCGTGCCTAACACATGCAAGTCGAACGGAGTTATTTTGGAAATCTCTTCGGAGATGGAATTCTTAACTTAGTGGCGGACGGGTGAGTAACGCGTGAGCAATCTGCCTCGGAGTGGGGGATAACAGTCGGAAACGACTGCTAATACCGCATAATGCATCGGAACCGCATGATTTTGATGCCAAAGGCTTGTCTGCTCTGAGATGAGCTCGCGTCTGATTAGCTAGTTGGCGGGGTAACGGCCCACCAAGGCGACGATCAGTAGCCGGACTGAGAGGTTGAACGGCCACATTGGGACTGAGACACGGCCCAGACTCCTACGGGAGGCAGCAGTGGGGAATATTGCGCAATGGGGGCAACCCTGACGCAGCAACGCCGCGTGATTGAAGAAGGCCTTCGGGTTGTAAAGATCTTTAATCAGGGACGAAATGTGACGGTACCTGAAGAATAAGCTCCGGCTAACTACGTGCCAGCAGCCGCGGTAATACGGAGGGAGCAAGCGTTATCCGGATTTACTGGGTGTAAAGGGCGAGTAGGCGGGCTGGTAAGTTGGGAGTGAAATCCCGGGGCTTAACCCCGGAACTGCTTTCAAAACTGCTGGTCTTGAGTGATGGAGAGGCAGGCGGAATTCCCAGTGTAGCGGTGAAATGCGTAGATATTGGGAGGAACACCAGTGGCGAAGGCGGCCTGCTGGACATTAACTGACGCTGAGGAGCGAAAGCGTGGGGAGCAAACAGGATTAGATACCCTGGTAGTCCACGCCGTAAACGATGGATACTAGGTGTGGGAGGTATTGACCCCTTCCGTGCCGGAGTTAACACAATAAGTATCCCACCTGGGGAGTACGACCGCAAGGTTGAAACTCAAAGGAATTGACGGGGGCCCGCACAAGCAGTGGAGTATGTGGTTTAATTCGAAGCAACGCGAAGAACCTTACCAGGTCTTGACATCCCTCTGACCGTCCTAGAGATAGGGCTTTCCTTCGGGACAGAGGTGACAGGTGGTGCATGGTTGTCGTCAGCTCGTGTCGTGAGATGTTGGGTTAAGTCCCGCAACGAGCGCAACCCTTACGGTTAGTTGCTACGCAAGAGCACTCTAGCCGGACTGCCGTTGACAAAACGGAGGAAGGTGGGGACGACGTCAAATCATCATGCCCCTTATGACCTGGGCTACACACGTACTACAATGGCAGTCATACAGAGGGAGGCAAAACCGCGAGGTGGAGCAAATCCCTAAAAGCTGTCCCAGTTCAGATTGCAGGCTGCAACTCGCCTGCATGAAGTCGGAATTGCTAGTAATCGCGGATCAGCATGCCGCGGTGAATACGTTCCCGGGCCTTGTACACACCGCCCGTCACACCATGAGAGCCGGTAATA
>JAUMSA010000226.1 GCA_031293105.1 Butyricicoccus sp.
GCATCTGCTGCGCGCGGCTGTCGGCGAACTGAAGAAAAATGAAATCGTCGTCGTGCGCGAAGAACTGCGCGAATATGCCGACCTGCTGGATACCGAGGAAGACTAAGGGGATTCGAGATGAAAAAGCAACAAAATGTATTGAGCCAGCGGCTTGTGCCACGGTGCGTCCTGGCAGCGGTGGGACTGATTGTTTTGGATGTTCTGTTCCTGTTGCTGCTGCCCAAAATCGGAATGGCCATCGCTTTGGTGTGTATGGCAGTCGTCACTGTCTTTTTGGTGTGGTGGTGGCTGCGCGGTGTGCGCGAAGAGGTGGACACCCCGCTGGAAGAGCTGCGGGACTGGCTGGAACACAGCGCCGCAGGCGACATCGACCAAATGGATGACGAGCTGCTCGAACGGGAAGACGAAATCGGTGCGCTCGCCCGCGCGGCCTTTGGCATCACCGAGCACGAGGAAACGCGCATTGGACAGGCCTGCATGCAGGCCTCCCAACAGGCTGAACAGCGCGCACGCCGCAGCATGGCCGAGGAGATCAGCCAGTCGGCGTTGCCGCAGGTGCTGCCTGATATCCCGAGCCGCGCCAACTTCGAAGTGGCCGGCAAAATCGAGCGCGGAATGGGCAAAGACAGTCTGTTTTATGACTACTTCTTTATCGACCCCGGTCTGTTGTGCATTGTAATCGGCCAGATTCCGGGCGGCAGCATTTCGGAAGCGCTGTTTATGGTGGTCGCGCAGACGACCATCCGCAGCCGTTTGCGGCAGGGCCGTTCGCTCGAGGAAACCATGGCGGACGTCAACGCGCAGCTTTACGACTTGGGCAATCAGTTTTGCCTTAATGCGTTGGTGGCGACTCTGGGCACGGCCGACGGCCGGTTTACCTATGTCAATGCAGGCCAGCAGCAGCCGCTGCTCATGCGCAACGAGGA
Source organism: Butyricicoccus sp. (assembly GCA_031293105.1). Classification (GTDB taxonomy): domain Bacteria; phylum Bacillota; class Clostridia; order Oscillospirales; family Butyricicoccaceae; genus Butyricicoccus_B. The sequence continues at coordinate 927 of JAUMSA010000226.1, forward strand.
CCGGTACGAATGGCTGGAGTCGCCCGTGTATGCGCCGCTTGGCATGAACGAGAATGTGTCATACCGTTCGCAGGAACTGCGCTTGAAGCAGGGAGACCGGATTTTCCTGCATACCGCGGGGCTGGCCGCGTTGACCAACCACGCAGGACAGTCCTATGGCGAGCATCAGCTGCGCGCCGATCTCAACACCAGCCGCAGCAAAAATAGGAATAACGAAGAACTGTTGCAGTTCATGGGCGACCATGCGCTCGTGTACTGCGACGATGCCAAGGAGAACGGCGGGTTTGCCATGCTTACGCTGTTGTTCTGCAAGGGGGATAAGGAACTGGCCCACTGCGATGTGCCGGCGCGGCCGGAATATGCGGGCGAAGTGACCGAATTCCTCAAAAAGCAGTTTGCAGACAACGGCATCGATAAGCGGCATTATGCCCGCGAAGCGGTCGTGGTGGATGAAGTTTTTGCGCTGTGCTGCCGCAAGGCTGCACCCGACAGCCACATCATGGTAGAATGCGGGGTAGCGCCCGATGCCTTGATGGTCAATATCCGCGTGACCGCCGTGCTCGGTGGTGTGGACCCGATGGAAAACGAAAACATCGAAACCGAGGAAAATGCCGTCAGCTTTATCCGCGAAAACGCCGAATATATCACCTTTAAACCGGGTGAAGAACGCGATACCATTACCATTGTGTGTTTCTTAAGCTAAACCGAAATTGGTGCGCCGCTTGCCAGCCGCGCACCGATTTTTTTCGTCTGCCCTGCGATTTACAAGGACTTCCCAGACGTGTTATAATATGACCAAGACCGCACCCAGCGTGCAAAGGACAAAAGGAGTGACCGCTCATGGAAAAGCAACTGTTCAATAACGCGCAAATTTTGGCTTGGTTACAGTATTTTTCGGATAATACGCAGATTGATCTGGAAAAAGTCAAGATTCTGGACATTACCCGCAAAAATAAAAACCTGATTCCGACCGTGGAATCCAATGATGCGGTGCTTGTCTTTACCGAAGCCGGCCATGCCGATATCTTTTATCGGATGTGGGATGCCGGCTTGGGCGAGTGCGACGTGTGGTATAACACCGGTTCCGACCCGGTGGGTCCCATCCAGCACGACAAACTGTGCGATATGATCGACCGCGGCATCAATGCTTCGGCTGCGATGCTGATTTTAAACTCCAAGGCTCGGTCCACGTATAAAATCGGTATGCAGAATACCAACTTCTCCCGCGGCTCCATTCAATATGTGGGCAGCGAGATTCGTGCGGTGATTCTCAACAAAATGCATATCGCCCATGATGATACGGTTTGCATTATCTCGGGCGAATCGATTGCCGTGGAATCGGCCATTATTGCAGGCGAAGGCACGGTTATCGCCGTGGAATACAACCAGAATGACCGGCATACACTGGAGGAAAATATTGAGCACTTTGGTCTGAATAACATCTCCATCATCGACCACGTGGACGACGAAACCATGAAGGGATTGCCGGTGCCGTCGCTCGCTTTTTTGGTGGCGACCGCAAGCATGGAACAGGAAATCGAATGCCTGCTGCGGCTCAATCCGCAGATGGAATTTGTCATCTATACGCTGGATTTCCGCTGCGCGGCATCCATTCCGGATATTTTTGCGCGCTATGGCATCGGCGAAACCGAAGTCATTCAAATTGCCGTTTCCAAGCTGACCAGCAAACATACCTTTGTAACCGAACCAGCACCTTGGCTGATTTCGGGCAAGGCATAAGAATAAAGCCCAGGAAGAAAAAAGACGCCGAAAGGCGTCTTTTTTTTCTGCGGTGAATCTTTTTGGGTCAATTTTGTCGTTTTTCCCGGAAGGGATGACAGACTGGGGATTTACCACAGCCTGAAAATTTGCAAAGGCCACAAGGCCGGAAAGGACAAAATTATGAATATCTACATCCAGAACCATGCGGAAATCAAAGCCATCTGCGCAGGCGAGAACGCCGAAAAGCGTAAGTACGACGTAAATGTCGGCCTGGACATCTTTGATAAGCGCCGCGGCCTGAAATATGATGGCAAGGCGCGTGCCGAGTACAAGCAGCATTGCGGCCTGCCGCTGAGCGTCCGCGACAAGGATCTGCTGGGCCTATAAGACGAAAGGGGGTGACGGGGCGGGTCGAACCGCCCCATCGAATCCATGCAAACCGAAATTATCGTATCCCTCATCACCGGAGGGCTGGCGCTGATCGGCGTGATTCTGTCCAATCGGGCGGCGGGGAACCGTACCGATGAGGCCATCCGCACCGCGCAGGCGGTCACGGATGCGAAGCTGGAGGCTTTGACCCGCGAGGTGCGCGAGCACAACAACTTCGCCCGGCGAATGCCGGTGGTCGAGGAACAAATCAAAGTCATCAACCACAGAATCAAAGACCTGGAGGAATGAGGGCATGAACATTACCAAAGGAACGCTGGCGCGGACGATCATCCTGGCGCTGGCGCTGATTAACCAGATTTTGAGCGTGTGCGGCGTGGCCGTGCTGCCGATCGAGGACGGACAGGTCGAAACGCTGGTGTCCACGGCCTGGACGGTCGTGGCCGCGGTCGTCGCCTGGTGGAAGAATAACAGCTTTACTTCGGCAGCCATTGCCGCCGATCAGGTGTTAAAGGAGAGTAAACTTGGAGATTCAGACAAAAATCTGTAACAGCGCCAACTACGGCGGGACGCTGAAAAATGTTCAGTATATTGTCGTACACTGGACCAGCAACCAGGGCGACACGGCCAAGAACAATGCCGATTATTTTGCGCGGGAAGTGGTGAAAGCCAGCGCGCATTATTTCGTGGACGAAAATGAGGTCTGGAACAGCGTGCCGCCCGACCGGCAGGCCTGGCATGTGGGCGCAAAAAGCTATGTCCACCCCGAGTGCCGAAACTCGAACAGCATCGGCGTGGAAATGTGTTTGACCGGCAAGGGCTATGTGCTGCGGCGCGGCACGATCGAGCGTGCGGTGAAGCTGGTGCGCGAGCTGATGCAGAAATACGACGTCCCGCTGAATCATGTGCTGATGCACCACGACGTAACGGGGAAATACTGCCCCGGCCCGTTTGTAGATAACCCGTCGTTGTGGGATGATTTCAAAGCGGCGCTGGCCGCCGAGCAGGAGGAGGACGAACCGATGAAAGTTTATAAGTACGTACCGGAAATGCCCGCCTGGGCACAGGACACCTTTACCCGGCTGGTGCAGTCCGGGTATATCGCCAAGGATGACAAGGGCGAGATCGAGGTGCAGGAGAGTAGCTTGCAGCCGCTTGTCTATATGGACCGGCTGCTCGGCGGGAAGATCGAGAAGCTGCCGGAGATCGTGCAAAAGCTGGAGAAATAAAAAAAACCGCCCCAAAAGGACGGTCGATTGGTCAAGAGGAGTGAGCAACCCTATAAGCCGGGTTCTGTATTTGGCAATCATCTATCTGGGACGCGCGTCACCGTGCGCCTCAAGCCGTCGGTCGGGACGGACGGGCCGTCCATTGCCCCGGTTGACGTTGCTGCGGATAGAGTTTACAGACCCCCCATGTTACCATGGGGCGTGGTGAGCTCTTACCTCGCCTTTCCACCCTTACCGGGAAATCCCGGCGGTATATCTCTGTTGCACTATTCCTAGGGTCGCCCCCGGCAGACGTTATCTGCTATCCTTGCCCTGCGCAGCCCGGACTTTCCTCATACCGGTCAAGCCGGTACGCGATTGCCTGGATTACTCACGGATGCTA
>JAUMSA010000245.1 GCA_031293105.1 Butyricicoccus sp.
ATACAGATTGGTGCCAAATGGCAACAAGATCAGGCTAACAAAACCAGTAATACACAGCAAGATGGAGATGATGCCGAAAATCTTGAAATTCTTTATAATAGGAAATTTTGCTTTCATTTCGTTCATCCTCCTTTCTTACGCGCCATAAGCCTTGGGGCTCTTGATTCGGAAGTCCACCATACGGTTCAGCAGGAAGTGCGTTACCGTCAGGGCGGTGAACATCGAAATGATAACACCCAGGCCGAACGTAGTCGCAAAGCCAACAATCGTACCACTGCCGAAGAAGTACAGAACAACAGCTGCAATCAGCGTGGTAACGTTGGAGTCCAAAATTGCAGTAAAGGCACGCTTAAACCCTGCATCAATCGAAGCCTTGACCGTCTTACCGTTGCGCAGCTCTTCCTTGATGCGTTCAAAGATAACGACATTGGCATCCACAGCCATACCGATGGATAGGATGATACCTGCAATGCCAGGCAGCGACAGGTTGACCTTGAGAAGGCCCAATACCAGCGCCTCAATTACAATGTAGAAGCCCAAAGCGATGACCGATACAAAGCCCGGCAACCGGTAAACTACGATCATAAAGATCGCAACCAACAGAATGCCGATGATCGCAGCCTTAACGCTACTGCTCAGCGCGTCTGCACCCAGCTGCGGACCAACCGCACGCAGTTCCACCTGCTTCAGCGAGAACGGCAGAGCACCGCTGCCGATCAGGTTGGCAAGCTGACGTGCGCTTTCCTCGGTGAAGTTGCCTTCGATGACACAGCCGTCATCGTCGATCTTCTGGTTTACCTGCGGATAAGAGATAATCTGGTCATCCAGAATAATATACATGCTCTTGTCATCCGTACGACCGGAGATGGCTTCGGTTGCCTGTGCGAACTTTTCGCGACCTTCCTTGGTGAACTCCAGGCTGACATAATAGGTGGCAATCGCCGAGTTGCCCGCATTGCCGTACTGCGAGCTTGCGCTCTTAATATCGCTACCGGTCAGCCATTCCTTACCATCCGCATCCTGGAACGACAGCTGTGCCGTCTGACCCAGAACCTGAACAGCTTCTTCTGGGTTCTTAATCTGCGGAATCTCAACCGTAATGCGATTATCACCCTGCTGGGATACCTGTGCTTCGGTATAACCTTCGCTGGTCAGACGATAACGCAGAATCTCAACCGCACTGTTCATATCCGAGCTCAGGCGGCTATCGTCATATCCTTCCGGGAGCTGTGCTTCAAACGTAATCGACGAACCGCCAACCAGGTCCAGGCCACGGCGGATACCGTTTTCACTATCAAACACGCTCGGAATGATGGTCTTATAATCGACCTCTTCGGTGCTGGTGGTGTCGCTTGCGTCCGAGCTTGCAGCGTTATCTGCCGTCGGCCGGCTGAATCCACCTGGCACATACAGTCCTGTGATTACGGACACGCCCAAAAAAATGATAACAAGCATGACCGCAAGGAAGGAAATAATACTTTTCTTCACTTTTTGAAACCTCCTTGAGCTTTGCACATGAAGTATATTATACGCTGCCCAAATCCCCTTGTCAACGTATTTGGAAGGTTATAGATTGATTTCGACTTGGATGTCACTGTCCTGCTGATACGGTGCAATGCGCGGTGCCACTTCATCCTTTAAGAAGGCATCCACCTGCGCCGGGCAGCGGCCGATATACGCCGCCGGGTCCAAGTGCGCCAGAATCTCTTCCCGTGTCATACCGAACATCGGATCGGCTGCAATGCGGTCGATCAGGTCGTTTTCCAGACCCTCTTCCTTCACGCGTTTGCCGGCTGCCATCGAATGCTCACGGATGCGTTCATGCAGCTCCTGCCGGTTGCCGCCGCGCTTGACGACATCCATCATAATGTTCTCAGTCGCCATAAAGGGCAGTTCGTTCATTACATGGCTGTGAATAACCTTGGGATAAACAACCAAGCCGGATGCCACATTAATCATAATATTCAAGATTGCATCTATGGCCAGGAATGCTTCCGGGATGGAAATGCGCTTATTGGCCGAATCGTCCAGTGTACGCTCAAACCACTGCGTTGCGGCTGTGAATGCCGGATTCAAGCTGTCACAAATGACATAACGCGCCAATGCGCAGATACGCTCGGAGCGCATCGGATTGCGCTTATACGGCATAGCCGACGAGCCGATCTGATTCTTTTCAAACGGCTCCTCAATCTCTTTGAGGTGCTGGAGCAAACGCAGGTCGGTTGCAAACTTGGATGCCGACTGCGCAATACCCGACAGGGTTGCCAATGCCTGTGCATCAATCTTACGGGAATAGGTCTGGCCCGATACTGGAACAACACCTGCAAAGCCAAAATCATCGGCAATACGCTTCTCAAGTTCACGCACCTTGGCGTCATCCCCGTCGAACAGCTCCATAAAGGAAGCCTGTGTACCGGTCGTACCCTTGGAACCAAGCATGCGCAGGTTCTGAATACGGTATTCGACTTCATCCAGATCCATCAGCAGTTCATTCATCCACAACGTGGCACGCTTGCCCACTGTCGTGAGCTGCGCCGGCTGGAAATGGGTAAAGCCCAGCGTCGGCTGCGCCTTGTGGTCGTCTGCAAACTTGCCCAGCTTCTCCAAAGCAGCAACCAGCTTCTTGCGCACCAGCTTGAGGCCTTCCCGCAGCTGAATGATATCGGTGTTATCGCCAACATACGCACTGGTCGCACCCAAATGGATAATACCAGCCGCTTTGGGGGCCACCTTACCGAAGGCATACACATGACTCATGACATCATGACGCACTTCCTTCTCGCGCTGGCGGGCAACCTCATAGTCGATGTTGTCCTTATTGGCCTCCATCTCATCGATCTGCTCCTGGGTAATCGGCAGGCCCAGCGCCATCTCAGCTTTCGCCAAAGAGATCCACAAGCGGCGCCAGGTGGAGAACTTCATATCCGGCGAAAAGATATAAAGCATTTCGGGGGATGCGTAACGTGCGGAAAACGGGCTTTCATAAACGTTGTTCATCAGGTTTGTTCCTTTCTCGTTTTTTACAGCAGTGTTTCTCACAGCAAACCCTTTGAGGATTCGTTTTGGGCAACTGACTAAAGACGCCGGCCAACCAGACGGCAAACCCGCGTTTTTGGTTGTTTCCCCAAAAGGAACCCTGCAAAGTAAAAAAGAACGGACTTACACAGTCCGTTCTCAGTTTACCACTATCCGACCGTTTTTTCAAGAAAAAACGCATTTTTATGCATTTTTTATGAACTGTTCCAAACGGTCGATACCCTTATCGATATCAGACATAGAGGTTGCATAACTCCAGCGGATAAAGCCGGGTGCTGCAAACGATTCGCAGGGTACCGTTGCAACCAGTCCCTTTTCCAGGAACAGGCGGGCGAAATCGGTATCGCTTTCGATTTTCTGACCATACATGGTCTTGCCCAGGAAGTTTTTCATGTTCATCATCACATAGAAAGCGCCCTGCGGCTTAATGCAGGAAATACCTTCGATCTTATTCATGCGCTCGACCAAATGATCGCGCCGGGCCTGAAATGCCTTGCGCATTTCCTCAATATCCTCCTGAGGGCCGGTCAGTGCTTCAATGGCCGCAATCTGCGAAATGGTCGACGGAGCAGAAGTCGAATGGCTCAAATAATTGCTCATGACCTTAGCAATCGACGGCTCGGCACAGGCATAGCCAATACGCCAACCGGTCATTGCATATGACTTGGACACACCATTGATGACAATGCTGCGGCGCTTGATCTCCTCGCCCAAGGTAGCAATGGAAGTGCATTCGATGCCATCATAAACCAGGCTTGCATAAATGTCATCAGCCAGTACATACAGGTTATGCTTGACGCAGACATCCGCAATGGCCTGCAACTCATCACGGGAGTAGACCATGCCGGTGGGGTTAGACGGCGAATTGAGCATAAACGCCTTGGTTTTGTCGGTGATCGCCGCTTCCAGCTGTTCAGCGGTAATCTTAAAATGCTGCTCTTCCCCGGCGGCCACAATGACCGGAGTCGCACCGGCCTGCTTGACCATTTCACTGTACGATACCCAGTACGGTGCCGCAATAACGACTTCATCTCCGGGATTGCACAAAACCATCAACGCAATATAAACGGCATGCTTGGCACCCGAAGCAACCACAATCGAATTCGGCTCATAATGCAGCCCAAAATCCTGCTCCAAACGGTAGCATGCTGCTTTCTTCAGTTCCATCAGACCGGAAGCGGGCGTATACTTGGTCTGGTTTCTTTCAATGGCGGAAATACCCGCCTGCTTAATGTGCTCTGGTGTCGGAAAATCAGGTTCTCCCGCACCGAATCCAACCACATCAACCCCGGCAGCTTTCATTTCTTTGAACATGCTGTCAATGACCAAAGTGGTGGACGCTTGGACCTGCGATGCGATCTTGGAGATCGGCTTCAACTCTTGTTGCACTTTCAACTACCCCCTTATCTTGACAATTTGATTATACTATGCCATTGCCTTTTTTGCAAGTATGCATCTAAAAAATTGCAAAATCAGGGTCAACAATTTTCCCCTGTGTTTTTGCACATTCCTGTGTTCTTTTCCACAAGAGGCTCGACTTCTATTGATCTTCCGAAAAGATGATCCATGCCCTTCCGTTTCCGATCTCGATGGAAAAGAACGCGTCAACCGCTTCATTGGATACCGAAATGACCCGGTCACGCTGCAAGATGGCATTCTCTAAGGGATATTTCATCCCACGCAAGGTAACCTTCTCTAACTTGCGGTCGAGCGGGATAATCGAAATGTACTTGCGGGCCTCAGCACGGGCAAACCGCATACATCCGCCTGCATGCAGGAAAACTGTGTTCTGCTTGTCTAAGATGGTCAACCGGCCACCCTGTTCATGCACGGTTTCGCATAACAGTAAATTGGCCATCAGATGGTCCAGTCGCCCGCCGGTCGCGCAGGCTAGAGTCAACTCCCGGCAGCCACGTTCCAACGCCACTTCCGCGCAATGCTGTGTATCGGTATCGTCTTTTTCCGGCGTCAAGCGAATCAGTTCCCGACAAACCGGCGTTCCGGCGCTGGAATCAAAATCCGCAACCACGACATCGGGTATGATTCCTAATGCCTGCGCATAGCGAACGCCACCGTCCGCACATAAGATAACCGGGTTGGTCTGCGTCTGTAAAAAAGCGCGTACATATTCGACATCGTCGCATGGCGCCGCCGATAAAATCAGCGCCCGGCGTCCTTCCCAAGCTCCCATTTTTTCAAATCCTTTACGCTCTCATAGAGTTTTACATAGCTGGCATGTCGACTGCGGGCGATTTCCCCTGCTTCAACAGCCGCCAAAATGGCGCAGCCCTTTTCTTTAACATGTGCGCAGCCGGTAAATTTACACTGTCCCAAATACGGGGCAAATTCCCGGAAGGCATATTGCAGATCTTCCCGCAACACCAAATCCTTTCTCTTAT
>JAUMSA010000295.1 GCA_031293105.1 Butyricicoccus sp.
ACAACCGTGTGTTTTGGATGGACGACCAAAAAAATTCCGTTTGGGGCGCGTAAGCGGATGACAACCCCGAACGGTTTTGTTATAATGGCAGTATAGTAAGGACAAAAAAGAGGTGAAACGGATGCGAAAAAAGGAAATGATGCCCGAAGAAAGTACGGAAGAACGCATTTTGGACGCGGCGTTTGATGTGCTGCAGGAAAAGACCCTCAGCGGCGTGCGCATGGCGCTGGTGGCCGAAAAGGCCGGGCTGTTTCAGTCGAACATCCACTATTATTATAAATCCAAGCACGAGCTGCTGCTGGCGGTGCAGAAAAAAGTCTTGCAGCACTGCATCGAGCTGCGCCGCGCGCTGGGCGGCGCGGAGGGGACGCTGGAAAACCAGCTGGAAGCCTTTTGGGGACAAAAGAAGCATTTTATTTTGGAGCAGCCCAAGTATGACTATGCCGAGATCGAATTCTGGGCGCAGGCACGGGTCGATGAAGCCGTGCGGGACGAGATTCGCGCGTCGTTCAGCAACTGGCGGCAAGAGATTGAAACCATGCTGGGGACGTTTGCCGCCCATCTGCCGGACGACAAACGCCATCTGCTCGCGGCCATCATGGTGTCCATGATGGAAGGCGCAAGCCTGCAATATTTGGCCGAACCGGCGGCCTTTGACCTGGATGCCTATTTTGATTATTGTACCGAACTCGTGCTGCGGGAGGTGCGGGCATGAAAGAGATTGAAACCATCCATGCGGCCGGCCATGTGCTGTGCCACGACCTGACCCAAATCATCCCGGGCGAATATAAGGGCGCCCGCTTCCGCAAAGGGCATGTAGTCACCGAGGAGGACATTCCGGTGCTGCTGTCGATGGGCAAGGAGCATCTGTTCGTCTGGGAAAAGCCGGAAGGCTTTCTGCATGAGGACGAGGGCGCGGCGCGCCTGGCCGCCCTGTGCGAAAACGAGCACATGACCAAAAGCGAGGCGCGCGAGGGCAAGATCGAGCTGTTTGCCGCGTGTGACGGTCTGTTCCAGGTGCGCTCGGACGCCCTGAAACGGGTCAATGTGCTGGGGGAAATCATGATCGCCACCCGCCACGGCAACACGCCGGTCAAAAAAGGCGACAAGCTGCTCGGCACGCGCGTTATCCCGCTGGTCATCGACGAAAAGAAGCTGGACGCGGCCGCTGCGGTGGCGGGTGGCCAACCGCTGTGTGCGGTGCGGCCGTTTTTAGAGAAAAAGGCTGGCATTGTCGTGACTGGAAGCGAGGTCGAAAAGGGCCTCATCGAGGACAAATTCACCCCCGTGGTGCGGGATAAATTTGCGGAATACGGGGCCGAGGTGCTGGGGGAAATCCGCGTCGGGGACGACCCGGCCCGCGGCACCAAGGCCATTTTGGATCTGATCGAACAGGGTGCGGACATTGTTGTATGCACGGGCGGTATGAGCGTAGACCCGGACGATAAAACCCCGCTGGCCATCAAGAACACCGGGGCCGACATTGTCAGCTACGGCGCGCCCGTGCTGCCGGGGGCGATGTTTCTGCTGGCCTACTACGGAGAGCAGCGGGTACCGGTGTGCGGCCTGCCCGGCTGCGTGATGTACGCCGGACGCACAATTTTTGACCTGATTTTGCCGCGCCTGATGGCCGACGACCCGGTCACGGCCGATGACCTGGCTGCGCTGGGCGAGGGCGGGCTGTGCCTGAACTGCCCGGTGTGCATTTACCCGAATTGCGGGTTCGGAAAGGGAAAATGATGGAGCAGAAACTAACCCATTTTAATGCGGCGGGCGAAGCGCACATGGTCGATGTGGGCGGCAAGGCGGTCACCGGGCGCGAAGCCGTGGCCGAAGGCTGCATCCATTTGGGCGAAGCCGCTTTTCGCGCCGTGGCCGCAGGCACGGCCAAAAAGGGCGATGTGCTGGGTGTGGCGCGCATTGCAGGCATCATGGCCGCCAAGCGCACGGCGGATATCATTCCGCTGTGCCACCCGATTGCAATGAGCCATTGCGCGGTCGAGTTTGCGCTCAATGAGCGTACCCATACGGTGCGCTGCACCTGCACGACCCGCTGCGCCGGGCAGACCGGCGTAGAGATGGAAGCCCTGCACGGGGTATCGGCCGCCCTGCTGACCATTTATGATATGTGCAAGGCCATCGACCGGGGCATGGAAATCACCGGCATCCGGCTGCTGCACAAGGCGGGCGGTAAGTCGGGCGCATGGAATCGCAAGGAGGAATCGACCGATGGGAACGATTGAAGCTGTTTGCATGAGCCCGGAACGGGGCACCGAAAAGACCTGCTATCCCCGGGCGTACTGCAAGGAAAACTGGGGGCTGGTGGGCGACGCCCACGCCGGGAACTGGCACCGGCAGGTCAGCCTGTTAAGCGCGGATAAAGTCGATGATTTCAATGCCCGCGGCGCGGGGGTTGAGGACGGCGCGTTTGGGGAAAACCTGCTCGTACGAGGTATCGACCTGGCAGCGCTGCCGGTCGGTGCGTGCTTAAAATGCGGGGACGCCCTGCTCGAGATCACCCAGATCGGCAAGGAATGCCACCACGGCTGCGCCATCCGGCAAAGGGTGGGCGACTGCATCATGCCGCGCGAGGGCGTGTTCGCCAAGGTGCTGCAAAGCGGCTGGGTGGAGCCGGGTATGGAGATTCGGCGGGTCTACCGGGTCGGCGTGCTGACCGCGAGCGACAAGGGCGCAGCCGGTGCCCGCGAGGACAAGAGCGGTCCGCGCATTGCCGAGCTGCTGCCGGACAGCTTCACGGTCATCCATTACCGGGTGCTGCCCGACGACAAAGACCGTTTGATGGAAGAATTGTGCTACCTGTGCGACCGGGCCGGGTGTGATTTGGTGCTGACGACAGGCGGCACCGGGTTTTCGCCCCGCGATGTGACACCCGAGGCCACGCTGGCCGTTGCCGAGCGGCAGGTGCCCGGCATCGCCGAGGCCATCCGCGCCGAGAGTATGAAAATTACGCCCCGCGCTATGCTCAGCCGCGGTGTGAGCGTCATCCGCGGCAAAACATTGATTGTCAACCTGCCCGGCAGCCCCAAGGCAGTCGAAGAAAGCTTGGCCGTGTTTGTGGACGTCATCGGCCATGGACTCGACCTGCTGCGCGGCGCGGGCGGCGAATGTGCAAGATAAACGAAAAAGACTGGTGCATTTCGCACCAGTCTTTTTCGTTTATGAGAAGGAATTAGATGGGACAATTACATGCTCTCGTGGAAGGTACGGGAGATGACTTCTTCCTGCTGTTCGCGGGACAGACGGTTGAAGTTGACCGCATAGCCGGATACGCGGATGGTCAGGGTCGGATACTTTTCCGGATGGTCCATGGCGTCGAGCAGGGTGTCGCGGTTCAAAACATTGACATTCAGATGGTGTGCGCCCTGGCAGAAGTAGCCGTCCAGAATGGAAACTAGATTGTTGGTGCGCTCGTCCGGCGTCTTGCCCAGCGCGTCGGGCACGATCGAGAAGGTGTTGGACACACCGTCCTGGCACACGTTGCGGTAGGGGATCTTGGCAACAGAGTTGAGGGACGCCAGCGCGCCGTTTAAGTCGCGGCAGTGCATCGGGTTTGCGCCCGGAGCCAGCGGTTCGCCCGCCTTGCGGCCGTCCGGGGTGGTGCCGGTCTTTTTGCCGTACATGACGTTCGAGGTGATGGTCAGCGCCGACAGGGTGTGCTTGGCGCCGCGGTAGAACGGATGCTTTTTCAGCTCCTTGGAGAACTTGGTGACAATGTAGACCGCTTCGTCATCGGCACGGTCGTCGTCGTTGCCGTACTTCGGGAAATCGCCGATGGTCTCAAAGTCCACAGCCAGGCCCTGCTCATTGCGGATGGGCTTGACGGTCGCGTAACGGATGGCGCTGAGCGAGTCGGCTGCTACCGACAGGCCCGCGATGCCGTAGGCGGTCAGGCGCTCGACATGGGTGTCGTGCAGCGCCATCTGGCTGGCTTCGTAGGCGTATTTATCGTGCATGAAGTGGATGATGTTGAGCGTATCGGTGTACAGCTCGGCGTTGTAGGCCAGCACCTTGTCGTAGTTGGCGCGCACCTTTTCGTAGTCGAGCACCTCGTCGGTGATCGGCTCAATACCGGGTACAACCAGGGTGCCCTTCTTTTCGTCCACGCCGCCGTTGATGGCGTACAGCAGGCTCTTGGCCATGTTGCAGCGCGCGCCGAAGAACTGCATCTGCTTGCCGACCTGCATGGCCGATACGCAGCAGGCGATGGCGTAGTCGTCGCCGTAGATCGGGCGCATGACGTCGTCGTTTTCATACTGGATGGAGTCGGTGTCAATCGACATCTGTGCGCAGTATGCCTTGAAGGTTTCGGGCAGGTGCTCCGACCACAGGACGGTCAGGTTGGGCTCGGGCGCGGTGCCGAGGTTGGTCAGCGTGTGCAGGTAGCGGAACGAGTTCTTGGTGACGAGCGGACGGCCGTGGATGTCCACACCGCCGATGGATTCGGTGACCCAGGTCGGGTCGCCGCCGAACAGTTCGTTATATTCCGGGGTGCGCAGATGGCGCACCAGACGCAGCTTGATGATGAACTGGTCGATCAGTTCCTGTGCGCCCTCCTCGTCCAAGATACCGGCATCCAGGTCGCGCTGGATGTAGATGTCGAGGAAGGTCGAGGTGCGGCCGAGCGAAGTCGCGGCGCCGTTGTTTTCCTTGATGCCGGCGAGATATGCCATGTAGGTAAACTGGACCGCTTCGCGGGCATCCTTGGCCGGACGGGACAGGTCCACGCCGTATTTTGCGGCCATGGATTTGATTTCGCCGAGCGCACGAATCTGCATGGACACCTCTTCACGTAGGCGGATGCGCTCCTCGTCCATCGGGCCGTCGATCTCGTCCAGGTCGGCCTTCTTAAACTCGATCAGCTGGTCGATGCCGTAGAGCGCCACGCGGCGGTAGTCGCCGATGATTCGGCCGCGGCCGTAGGCATCCGGCAGACCGGTCAGCAGGCCGGCAGAGCGCGCCAGACGAGTGCGCTTGGGGTAAGCATCAAACACACCGTCGTTGTGGGTCTTGCGGTATTCGGTGAAGTGGCGGTCGATTTCCGGGTCCAGGGTGTAGCCGTACTGCTCAAGCGAGGACTTGGCCATGCGCATGCCGCCGTACAGGTTTACGATGCGCTTTAAGGGCGCGTCGGTCTGCAAGCCGACGATGACTTCGTTGTCTTTATCGATATAACCGGGCGCAAAGTTGTCGATGCCCGAAATGATATGGGTTTCCACATCGAGAATGCCCTTCTTGAGCTCTTCCAGCAGAAGCTGCTCGCACTTGGACCAAACGGCCTGGGTGCGGGCGGTCGGCCCGGTCAGGAAAGAGGCGTCGCCTTCGTATAAGGTATAGTTTTTCTGAATGAAGCTGCGCACATCTACTTCGCGCTGCCAGTTGCCGGGACGGAAGCCGGTCCATTCGGTATATTGCATCATGGTTATTCTCCTCCTAGATCTCCGAAAAATTGCTGTTGCAAAGACGCGCAGAGCGTCTTGTCCATCGGCGGGGTGCCCGCCAGGGGGTAGGAAATGCCCAGAACTTCATATTTGTTTTCGCCCAGTTTGTGATAGGGCAGCAGTTCGACCTTGCGCACGTTCGGCAGCGTATCGACATAGGCGCGCAGCGCACGCAGCGGTTCGGCGCTGTCCGTACGCCCCGGGACGACCACATGACGCACCCACATCGGCGTACCGCTTTGGCGGACCGCCTCGACAAAACGCTGCGTTTCGTCCATCGGTCGGCCGGTCAGCACTTCATAGGCTGCCGGGTCGTGGTGCTTGACATCGTAGAGCACCAGGTCGGTGTACTGGAGGATGTCCGCGTAATCGCCCAGCCCCACGCCTGCAGTATCGATGCAGGTGTGGATGCCCGCTTCCCGGCACAGCCGCAGGCAGTCCAGCAGGAAATCGGGCTGCATGAGCGGTTCGCCGCCCGAAAAGGTTACGCCGCCGCCCGATTTCTGGTAGTAACTGCGAAAGCGGGACAGCTTGCGCACCAGCGCTTCGGGCTCGGTCGGCGTGCCGCCGGTCATCGCCCAGGTATCTGGGTTGTGACAGAAGGCGCAGCGTAGGCGGCAGCCTTGCAGGAACACGACCGAGCGGATGCCCGGCCCGTCCACCAGTCCCATGGACTCGAACGAATGAATAAATCCGGTATGCATTTGGGAAAGCCCCCCTTTCGAGGCATAAAAAAAAGCCCCCGGACCTTGCCCGGGGACAAAAATAGCCTGGGCAAGGAAATGGTTTGCCCAGACGGTCGGCATTGGTATTGGTCATACTCCATGTGGTGTAGCTCCACGTTTCCGTCAGTCATATGACCCTTTATCTTGGTTCCATCATACGAG
>JAUMSA010000360.1 GCA_031293105.1 Butyricicoccus sp.
AAGTGATAGCATGCCGGCGAGGAAACGTAAACCACTTCATCGATGCTTGGCAGAGAGCGATGTAAGGAAGCATATTATATGTATGAAAGTATATAGCTTGCTATATCAAGCCGGTAGTATCGCAGGAATATGATGATATCAAGGCTCTTGTCCCTGCAAAGATAGATGATTGCAGGGGCAGGGGCTTTTTTTAAAGCGATCACTCAAAAGGAGAGACAGCAAATGAAACTGGAAAATTATGAAGTACATCTTCCCAATTATTCCATTGGGGATCAGATTTACGATAAAATCGGGCCGGTATGCGAATCTTACGGGGAAAAGGTTCTCGTCATTGGAGGACGAAAAGCACTGGCGGCCGCTTACGATAAGATTGAGAAATATGTCGAACAGACCAATCTCAAAATCATCGGCAAAGAGATTTACGGGGAAAATTGCACCTATGCCACCGTGGAGAAGCTTCGGCAGCTGCCGCTTTACCAAGAAGCAGATATGGTATTCGGCGTGGGAGGGGGAAAAGCGCTCGATACGGTGAAGTGCCTGTGTATTACGGACGACAAACCGGTTTTTGCATTTCCAACCATTGCGTCCAACTGTTCGGCCTGTACGTCGGTTTCCATTATGTATAATGAAGACGGCACTTTTTTAAAACCCCACTTTTTTATCCGTCCGGTCATGCATTCGTTTATTGATACGGAGATCATCGCAAAGGCTCCCAGCCAGTATATGTGGGCGGGAATTGGCGATACCTATGCAAAATATTATGAAGCGATGATCTCATCAAGGGATGAACGGCTGGAGCATTTTACCTCTCTCGGTGTGGCGATCAGTGTGATGTGCCGGAATCCGTTGATTGATTACGGCCGGCAGGCGTTTGCGGATCACAAAAAAGGTCTCTGCACCTACGATGTAGAGCAGGTGGTTCTGGCGATCGTAGTCACGACAGGAATTGCTTCGATTTTTCTGACCAAGGATTTTACCCCGGACTACAACAGCGGCTTGGCACATGCGGTGTTCTATGCCATGACATCGTACCCGGTGATTGAAGAAAATCACCTGCATGGCGAGGTTGTTGGATTTGGCATTCTTTTGGCCCTGCTTGTCGACCATCAGTATGAGGAGTTTGAAAAGATTTACGAGTTGAACCGAGCAATCGGCCTTCCGGTCTCTCTGGAAGAAATCGAGATTACAGAAAGCCAGTGGGAGGAATGCAAGGAACGGATTCCGGATATGTCGGATATCGCGCATTATCCCTACCGTGTCACCAAAGAAATGCTGGACGAAGCCATGCATCGATTAAAAGAAAGAGTGAGAAAAGACCATGAAGAAAACTAATGCATGGGCTGCCATCCTGGGTGTATCTTTTGTATGGTTTACAACGCATTTTGGGGGCGGGTTTGCCTCCGGAGCGCAGATTTACAGTTACTTTGTGCGGTATGGAGCCTGGTGCTTGATGATGCCGGTACTCGCCATGCTGTACAATATGCTCTTTTTTGCCTATGGTCTCCGGTTTGCAAGAAAGCATGCGGTTTATGACTACCGTTCTTACAACAATGCCTTTTACGGAAGGTTTGCACCTATATTTTCCAATCTGTTCGAGGTGCTGTATATCTGTGTCATGTGTGTGGCCCCGGCCGTTGCCTTTGCAACTGGGGGCGCCACGCTAAGCGAGTTGACGGGAATTCCGTATTTGTTGTGTACGTTTCTAATCGGAATTTTCATCTTTGTGGTGGCGATTTTCGGAACAGACCTGGTGCGGAAGGTCGCTTCCATATTGTCCGTTTGCATTATTGCCGGGCTGGTTGTGGTATATCTTCCGAATATTATTACCAACTTTTCGGCTATTACAGATGCTGTAAACAGCATGAATATGGCGCAGTTCTCCTTGGGGGATGCCCTGTATTCCGCTTTTCTGTACGGCACCTTCCAGCTTTCGAACATTGCGGTGTTTGTGCAGCATGCAAAAACGTTTGAGACCCCAAGGGATGCCGTGAAAAGCATGGGAATCGGATTTGTGGTCAATTCCCTGATTATGGTTATGGTTGTACTGGGTCTGATGACGGTCTATGCCAATCCAGAGGCAGCGGAACAAAGTGTGCCCACACTGTTTATGGTACAAAATGGGGTCGGTGCATCTTTCATGACGCCGCTGATTTCCATTCTGATCATTCTCGGAGCGGTATCGACGGCGGTTAACATGGTGGCAGCCATGGTAAAGCGAATCTGTGGGGAGACCAAAGAGGATGCGGCCAAAAGGGTAGAACGCCGATTTCATATTACAAAAAAGGAGATCGCCGCGGCGCTTGTATGTTGTGTGATTGATTTTGGAATCGCCCAGTTCGGCCTGCTGACACTGATTCAGAAAGCATACAGTGGAATCGCCTATCTGGTTATTCCGGTTATCCTGATTCCGTATCTGATCCATATGGTTGCGACAAGATTGGATACCAAACCAAATACATGAGAAGGTAGTATAAAACTCTTTTAAGGGGAGATGGGTCTTTGCTGCGACAAATCAAATATTTTCAAGCCGTCGTACGTAATAACAGCTTTTCGGAGGCAGCGGAAGAATGCCACATATCACAGTCGGCGATCTCTCAGCAGATCAAGTCGCTGGAAACGGAACTAGGTTTTTCGCTATTGGAGCGGAAAAACCGAAAGTTTGTGCTGACACCTGCGGGTGAGTATTTCTACCGAAAAAGCTTGGTGCTGGTTGCTGACTACGAGCAAATGTGCAGAGGGGCCGCTAAAATTGCTCGTGGGGATGCAGCAGTCTTAAAGATTGGCTACCTGCGCAGTTACAACAGCCCGGAAGTTCGCCAGGCGCTGGAGGAGTTTTCAGCAAAATATCCGGGCATTTCCGTCCAGCTTTTATATGGCAACCACGAAGAATTGTTTACCTTGCTGCGCACCGGCGGCGCGGATTTGGTGCTCAACGATCAGCGGAGAGCTTTTTCGGATGAATATATCAACCTGATTTTGGATACCAGCAGGATGTATATTGAACTGCCAGCACGAAATCCTGTGGCG
>JAUMSA010000372.1 GCA_031293105.1 Butyricicoccus sp.
AGATGGAACCAAGCGTGCATCTCTAGATTCATTCCAAAGCAAAGAGGCCGCGGAATTATTCCAAGCTCTAAATGATTTGGACGAAAAGAAAATACTGGACAAACTTAAAATTGCGATTAGAATTGATTCTGTCGATTCTTCTGCATATGAACTTGCAAACCGGAGATGAATTCTTCGGTTTTTTTATACATTATCGATCGCGCGCAGCACCTTGCCTACGACGATCTCGCCCAGCTCGTCGGCATACTGCCGGTTGCCGATCACGTTGCCCTGCACGGTGACATAGACGTTTACATTGCGCCCGCCTGCCATCTTTTCGGACACGTCATGCGGGATGATACGCGTGCCGTTCGGCAGGTCGATGATCTCGCCGCCGCGCTCGTGTACGGCGGTCGGCCCGCCGCGCCAGTAACTCGTGCCCAGGGCGTTGTGCCCATGGCTGTCGTCGTATTCGGTCGTGACCTTGACCGTCTTGTTGGTGTCCAGGCCGAGGAAGTCCTTGACCTTGTCGATCAAGCCGCCGACCGCGCTTTTGACCTTGCCGAATGCGTCTTTGACCTTGTTGATCGCGCCGAGGAAGGTGTCGACAAAAAAATCCTTGAGTTTTCCAGCCCATTCGAGAACGGCATCAAAGGCACCGGTAATGGAATCTTTGATGCCCTGGAATTTCTCCTTCACCGTTTCCCACAGGGCCAGCGCCCCGGCTTTGATGGTGTCCCAGTTTTTGTAGATGGCGATACCAATGGCGACCAGGGCCGCAATCGCACCAACTACAATCAGAATCACCGGATTGGCGGCAAGTAGGCCCACCAGGGCCTTGACCGCGCCCCCAGCGGCGCTGCCCATTTTCCAAAGGCCGTTTCCGGCCGCTCCAATGCCTTGGGTCAAACCGGTCAGCGCCGTGCCCAAGCCGCCTTTCATGACGCTCAGCAATTTGGGCAACGGGTTGCCCGCCAAGGTTGCGATTGTCTTGCCGAACCTACCAAGGGTCATGATGGCGCTGGCCGTATCGCTGCCGAACTTTAAAAGCTTCATGCCAGCAAAGGCCACCGCGATTTTTTGAATCGCCCCTGCAAGCGTCTCCCGATTGTCCAGAACCCATTGAAAGCCCTGCTTTGCCAGTTCCAGACCTTTGGAAACACCCTGGTCGACTTTGGCCGCAAAGGCGGAAAAATCGGCCGACTGGATCCAGGACGCAAAGGCTTCTGCCTGCTCGGTCAAGATTGCAAGCGCCGAACCTTCTCGGAATCCGCCGCTTTCCTGCGCACCGAGCAGTTCGAGGATGCCGTTTTTGGCCTTGGCCGACGCATCGCCGAGCACGGCCATGGTGTTGGACAGCTGGGTCTGATAGTTCCGGCTCTTGACCAGCTGGGCATTGTTCTGATAGAACGCATCGGCATAACCGTCGTAGGCGCTGGTCAGTGTGTTTAAAATCAGGGTCGCCCGTTCGGCGGTAGAGCCCGTGTCCTCCAGCTTTTCGTTGAAGCTATCCTCGGAAATGCCAATCCAGTTGAGCGCGTCGGCCAGACCGCCGGTCACGGCACCGCTGACCGCGCTTTCACCGATGTCCTGGAATAGACTGTTGACGCTGATGCCGTCGCCGAATTTGCCGACCACGCCCGCAGCCACGCGCGTCCATTTGGTCACATCCTCCTGGTTCTTGGCCAGGGTAGACAGCGCCTGCGCCGCTTCGGTCGCGGTAGCGCTGTCGCCCAGGATTTCATAAAATTCGACATATGCCTTGCGCGCGCCCTGAAAGCCCATCTCGGTCCTGGCAAAAGCGGCTTGCAGCTTGCCCTGGTTTGTTCGGTATTCCTCGGTCGCGCCGTCCAGGGCGAGGAAGGCGGTCGTCAGGGCCGATGCACCGGCCACGCCGACGCCCATCGCGGTCTTGGCAAAGGTCTTGATACCGTCGACCGCTTTGTTTTTAAACGCCACCACTTGCCGGGTGGCGGTCATCATGCTGTCGGAAATATCTGCGCCCGATTTTTTGGCATTCTTGGCCGCTTTGAGCAGGCCGCCCGACATGTTGTCGCGCAGTTGGAGGACGGTGTTGATGACCTTACTTTTCGCCATCCGCATCCTCCTTTTCGCTCGAAAATGCCGTGGCGAAGCCCGCCGCGGTCAAAAGGCGCAGTTCCTTATAATAGCGCGCCCGGCCGACCCGCAGCACCCCCCGGTCTAACAGGCTCATGCGCCGGATGGTTTTCCGCGCCATGCCGCGCGGGGCGCGAAATGCTGCAAGGGCAAGCAGCGGGTCGCGCCTTACGAGTTTTTTGCCGCGTCCTCTGCGGCTCCATCATCGGCCAGCAGGCCGTTCCATTCCAGAAGCTGGCCACCCAGGCGGTCGATCTCGCGCACGCCCATCAGATGGCGCACGGCATCATATGGGTCGATCACGCCGAGCGCTTTGTGCAGCTCGGTGTCCTGCAAATCCGGGCAGGAATCGTAAATCAGCGACACGCAGACATCGATCATGGCCGCCGCGCCACCGGCTTCGGCGACGGCGCTGTAATACTCAAGCTGCTGCGCAGGCGTCAGCTTGCGGCACGCGATCTTCTGCCCACCGATTACAAAGGGTTTGATCTCGCTGCGCGCCTGGGCGCGCTGCTCGGCCCGCGCGGCGAGCGCTTCCAGCAGGTTTTTATCCATGTCCTGTCCTCCTTACAAAGTTTCCAAAACTTCAAAGTTACCGAACTTAAACGGGATTTCCTGTTCGGTCTTGGTCTTTTTCTCGAACTGGGCGAGCATGAACTCGTCGACCGTGACATCGCTGTATGCGACGCGCTCGACCTTGTTCGTGCCCTTCTGTGTCTGGGCGGTGACGACCGTGATCTCGGGCATCAAGCCGCTGCGGAACGCCTCGGCGAGCTGCTTTAAAATATCGCTGTCGATTTTGAGCACGGTCAACGTGCCTTCGCCCGCGTAACCGTTGTAAATCTTGTAGGTCGCGGGGTCGCCGCAGACGTTGATGTCCTCAAAATCGCCCGTGACCTTGGCTTCCACGCTCTGCAAGGTGGTCAGCTTTTTGCCGCTCCACCAGGCCGCGCCGCCGTTGCCGTGCATGATATGGTTGGGGTTAAATTCCGGCATCGTTTACGCCTCCTTAAAACAGGTTGATGGGGAAAATCAGGTCGGTCATGCTGCCGAGGATTTTCACATCGCCGCGCAGGTACACCGTGCGCTTATAGGGCATCGACTTGACCGTGTCGTCGTCCCAGTCGGCGGCTTCGGCCTTGCCGCTCGCCACCCACGCGGCGCGCTGCGCTTCTACGTCGATGCTGGCGGCGTTGGCGTAATCCGGGTCCAGGATGTTCTCCCGCATGAGCTGCCGGAAGTATGAACTATTGAGCGCCGCGATGAACAGCATCTGATTGTCCCGCGTGTTGCGGTAATTGCCCAGATAGGTGCTGCGGAAGGTCGATGCAATATCGTCGCGCATCATGTCCATGGCCTCGACCGTTTCGATAAACTGCATGTCCTCGGTCTTGGTGTTGCCGTCCAGGGTGGTCAGGGAGTTGATGCCCTGGCCGATGCGCACCGCGCCTTCTTCGTCGATGTACAAAATAAACTTGCCCGCGCCGACCGCGGCGTCGTTGTCCTCCACTTCCTGCACCGATGCAAGGTTCGAGCATAGATAATTCGTACAGCCGCGCTCGACGTTGCACACGGCGAGGATGGCCAGCAGGCTGGGCAGATAGGTTTCGCCGCCCTGTTCACCGCGCTCGTCGGTGAACGTCACCTTTTCATTGACAAAGTGGACGACGTGCATGTCGTCCGGCAGGGGCGTGACGTTGTGTACGATGCACTTATAACTCTTGGCCCCCGCCGCCTGCGCCTTGACCCAGCTTGCCAGCGCGGCACCGTCATCCGCATTCTGGCCCGCAATGGCGAGCCAGCCGGTCTTGACCGTGCGGCCGACTTCGGCAAGCGCGTCGCCCAGCGTGCCCGCGGTGTCCAAACGGAACACGTGCGCCTGATAGGGGGCAAATGCCAGCATGTCGCCGATGGCGTTGTAATTTTCGGTCGTGTACAGCGCCTTGTCCGCTTCCAGCGCGGACAGGTCGGTGTACTGCTTGTGGGTAAATTCTTGATTGGTGTCGTCCCGAATCAGCAGAATGGCCACACCGCGCTCGCTGCGCGCGATGAGGCTGGTCGCCTGCTGCCGAAACGTCACCTCGATTTTAGGCATGGTGATTGCCATTTACTCGGTTTCCTCCTCTCGGTTGTATGCGAGGGTTTCCATCGGCTCGCCGTCCTCGGCGGCGGTTTCGACCCAGCTGGTCGCAAACTGTGCCACCAGCACGCCCTGCGACGTGTCGATGGAGATATCCTCATCCAGCGGCAGCCAGATGCCGCCCGCCGCAAAGCCTTCATTCAGCACATCCAGCAGCTGTCCGGCCACCGCGTCGCATTCATCACGCGGCCGGTCTTTCTCGCGCGGATAGTACCAGATATCGATGTCGACTTCATATTCCCGCGCACCGGCGCAGGCCGCACCGCCGCTGACCGGCAGCACGTCGATCTTAAAGGACGGCCGCACAGCTGGTTTGGGCACATCGGTGCGTATCACCTGTGCGCCATCGACCAGCGGCAGCACCAGCGCGGTCAGCGCCGCGCGAATCTCTCGCATTTTCATATCTTATCGATCATCTCGTCTACCATCTCCTCGGCGTCAGCTTCGTACTCCGGTGCATAAGCCTCGTATGCCTTGTCAAACACCTGCTTGCCCGGCTGCTTTGTGCCGCGGCTGCCGTCGCGCGCCTTGGGCGTCCAGCCGTCCTCAATCAGATGGCCGACCGGGTCGCTCGAATACACGCGCACCCGCTGCGCGCCATCTTTGGTATGCACCTTGCCGCGCTTGATGGATTTGTGATAGGTTCCGGCTTCGCGGGTGTAGTCCGCCCGCTCGACGCGGGTCTTGCGCACCTCGGCGCGCGCCTTCTGGGCGGTCTTGCGTTTGAGCTTGTTGCCTTGCTGCTGCAAAAACTTGCGTTCCCGCTTTTCCATACTCTGACCAGCCCCATCCAGGCGATCGGCAAAGTCCATCAGCTCGGACAGGTCAATGCCGTCACGTGCCATCTTCGACCACCAGCTTTAAAAACACCTCGAGCCGGTCGCGGCGCTTGTAGTGCGGCTGCCAATACTGCACGTCGTACCGCTGTCCCTGATACTCGAAGTAGGTCGCGGTCGTCAGCTTGCACGCGCGCGGCCGGATGGTCAGCTTGTGCGTCACCGCCGCCCGCTCGGTATCGCCGGGCAGGGTTTCGGTGCGGCCGGACACGACCGTCAGCGCGCCCCAGATCGTGCCGTCCGGGGCATACTGATACTCGGTTTCGCCGATGTCGTTTTTCACCGGCTGCTTATTAAACACCGTCAGGCGGTGCTTTAGGTCATTCGTCAGGCTCATCGGCGGCCTCCTTTTCCGGGTAGCGGCTGGACAAGGCGATGTGGTTTAGCAGCACTTGCAGCGTGAACGGCACTTCATTGGCGGCCGTGTCGGCCACCGGCGTGCGGTTCTCGTACCAGTGCGCGGCGAGCTGCAAAACCGCGATGTCAAACAGGTCGTCGCCCGCGCGGGGTGGGTCTTTGCCGGTCATGTCGCGCACCGCGTTGTCCGCCGCCGTGAGAATCGACTCGATCAGCGTATCCTCATCCGCATGGTCAATGCGGGCATAGGTCTTGAACCGTTCCAGCTCCATGGACTTAGCCCGCCGCCTTGACCAGCTTGCGCACCGCGTCGGCCTGCGCGGGCTGGCAGTCGAACATCGCGCTGCCCAGGAACAGGAACGCATTCTTACTCAGGTCAAAGTCCGACGTGATCGTCACGTCCTCGGGCATGTTGCCGATGACCGTGGACAGGTCGACGAGATACGCTTCGTGGTCGGCGACCCGCTCGTCGATCAGCACCGGATAGCCGTAGATGTAATAGCTGCCGCCTTCGATGCGCACCAGATCGTTCTTGGCCTTGTCCTGGAGCGGCATGAAGTCGGTGAACAGCGTCTTTTTGCTCATCACAAAGTTTGCATTTGTGTCATAGCCGCCGGGCAGCAGCGCAATGAGATTCAGAACATCCGCGGTGGCCAGCGTGCCGCCGCTTGCGACGGTCACCGAGTTGGTTTCGCCCCAAGTGTTGGCCTTGTCGATGCCCTTGCCCTGGCTCGAACCGGTGCCGGTCAGGATGGTCGCGGTGATCTGTTTGGCGAGCTTCTTGGCGATCATGTCGGTCAGCCAATTCTCAAAGGCATCGATCGCCATTTTCTGCACCGACTTGGAAATCTGCACGAGCTTGACGACCTCGTAGGCCGACAGCGTAATCTGGGTCAGGCCGGTTTCGCTCGCGGTGATTTCCTCGTTCTGGTTGTGGTAGGCGGCATCCGGCTCCTCGCCCTCGACCGCAAAGGTCACGTTGCCCGGCACGCGCAGCAGGGTGATCTTATCCAGCAGCGGCGCGTACTGATGCACCTTTTGGAGAATCTGGTTTGCCGTCTGGGTCGGGACAGCCGGGCCAGCCGAGCCGGTCGCGGTCGTCCAGGCGCGCTGCTCGGTTTCGCTCAGGTCGCAGCGCATCAGGGTGTGCAGCCACGCGGTGCGGTATTCCGGGCTGTCAAAGGTGTAGGTTCGTTCCTCGGGCGCGGGGTCGGCTGCCGGGAAGCGGCGCACCTCGGTGCCCGCCGTGCCGGTCGCAATGCGGCCAAGCAGCTGGCGGCGCTGTTCGGCCTTGTCCAGCAGGCCCTTGCGCTCGGCGATCAGGCCGTCGGCCTCGGTGGAAAGCGCGTCCAGATCGGCGTCGGGTGCGTCCATCTCGGTCTGGATGGCGGCCAGACGCTGCTCGATCTGGGTCATACGATTCTCGCCCGCAAAGAACTGGATGCCGATACGGCTGCGGAAAGAGTTAAAAGCCATCTGCTTATTTTTGTTCATCGTGTTCCTCCTTTGTAATTCCATTCAGTTTGAGTTTGAGGGCCAGCTTGCGGCGTTTGTCCGCCTCCACGTGCTCGCGTGCGGCCTCCGCCGCAGCCCACGAGCGTGCCGCGATGCTGGTGCCGTCATAAGCCGGAATGTCGACCGCCGCCACGTCAAAGATGCGCTTAAAACCCGTGATGCGGCGCAGGCGCTTGGCGCGGTCGTATTCCTGTTTGTTGACGGTGAACGCGAACGACATCTGGTCGAGATAGCCGCCCCGGATTTCTTCAAAGAGCCTCCGCCCCTCCTCGGTGCCGCCGAGATCGGCCACAATGTGCAGACCCTTGGTGTCAACACTCAAGGTCAGCGTGCCATTCTTCGTCCGCGCTACGGGTTTGCCCCCGTGGTT